>NZ_JBXVPZ010000224.1:0-15492 GCF_057961495.1 Streptomyces sp. P5F9
GTCCCCGTCCGACAAGGAACACCCCATGACTGCGCCCAACACCACGCACGGCGGACTGGCCTGGCTGCTGGACAACCTGATCGAGCGGATTCCCGAGACCCTGCACGCCATCGTCCTGTCCGAGGACGGGCTCCTCGTCGGCTCCTCCGAACGGCTCGCGCAGGACGACGCCGAGCAACTCGCCGCCATTTCCTCTGGAGTTCACTCGCTCGCGCTGGGCACCAGCCGGCACTTCGGCGGCGGGCGCGTGCAGCAGACCGTCATCGAGATGGACGACCTCTTCCTCTTCGTCACCACCGCGGGCGGCGGCGCCCGCCTCGCCGTACTGGCCACCTCGCAGGTGGACGTCGGCAACGTCGGCTACGAGATGACCATGGTCGTACGGCAGGTGGGGCAGTTCCTCAGCGCGCCCCCGCGGTTCCCGGAGTACAGCGGCGCGCCCTTCGCGGGTGAGCATGAATGAGACATTGGTCCGAGGAAGACCCGTGGGAGGACGAAGACCCCGCGCTGCTCGTCCGCCCGTACCAGGTGACCGGCGGCCGCACCCCGACCTTCCACTCCGGTATCGAACTGATCACCCTGATCAGCACCGTCCGGCCGCCGACCCGCGACCAGCGCCTCCAGCCCGAACAGAACCGGCTGCTCGCCCTGTGCCGTACGCCGACCGCGCTGGTGGAGGTCGCCGCCCGGCTCGATCAACCCGTCGCGGTCATACGGGTGTTGCTCGATGACCTCCTGGACAACGAACTCGTCTCCGTCTCCCCGCCCGCCGCGGCCGGTACTCCCGACGCCCGTTTCCTCCAGGCAGTGATCGATGGCATACGCAGAATCTGACCGCCGCGCCACCACCGTCGCGCCCAACGCCGCCACCGCCAAGATCCTCGTCGCGGGCGGCTTCGGCGTCGGCAAGACCACCCTCGTCGGCGCGATCAGCGAGACCACGCCCCTGCGCACCGAGGAACTCATCACCGAGGCCAGCGTCGGCGTCGACAACCTCGCCGGGGTGGAGCGGAAGACCACGACGACGGTCGCCATGGACTTCGGCCGGATCACGCTCAGTTCGGCCCTCGTGGTCTACCTCTTCGGCGCCCCCGGCCAGGACCGCTTCTGGTTCATGTGGGACGACCTGTCCCGCGGCGCGCTCGGCGCGGTCGTCCTCGCCGACACCCGGCGCCTGGAAAACTGCTTCCCCTCCGTCGACTTCTTCGAGCACCGCGGCATCCCCTTCGCCGTGGGCGTCAACTGCTTCAACGGCGTCTGCGAGGAGGACCCCGAGGAGATCCGCGCCGCCCTCGACCTCGCCCCCGACATCCCCCTCGTCCTGTGCGACGCCCGCGACAAGGAGTCGGTGAAGACGGTCCTGCTCGCGCTCCTCGAACACGTCATGCGGGGACTGGCGGCGGAGGCGTCGGCATAGCCGTACGACCAGTCGGCCGTACGGTCATGAAGGCTTCGTCGCCGACACGGCCGTCGCGGTCAGCGTCCCGTCGCACTCCGCGAACTGCCCGTCGTCCAGGGCGACTTGGTGAGCCCCGGCACCCGGCAGCCCGATCACCATCGTCGGATAGATCACCGGCGCCGAACCGGACTCGCAGTAACCGTCCCCCTCCCCCTGCACCTGTACGAATGTCAGCTTCAGCCAGGCCTGACCACCGGGGACGAGCTTCACCGGGGAGGCGGTACCGACGGGCGTGACCTGGAGGGGAACGTTGAGCTCCGGGGAACCGTTCGCCGCGCCGGCGACGGTGGGGTGCCCCTGGAGGACGCAGGCCTTGGCACCGGTGTTGGTGAACTGGACGACCGCCGCCCCGGTCCCGGTACCGGCCGGCCGATCGGCGGCCTGGTAGGCGCTTGCTTTCAGGGCGGTTGCCGCGCAGGGCTTCGCCGCGGTTCCTGTGGACCCGGACGATCCTGTGGACCCGGACGATCCCGTGGATCCAGATGTTCCAGTGGATCCAGACGTGCCCGTGGACCTGGAGGAGGCGGGGGAGGCGGTCGCGCCCGGCGCATCCGACGACCCGCCGGACCCGCTCTCCGCGCCACCCGGCTGGCACGCCGTCATCACCATCGCCGCCGACAGCGCGGCCAGCGCCACCGTGGCCCTGCGGATGCTGCTCTTCTGCATGACGTCCCCCGAACTTGCCGTGTACGGACCGGCTCTCACCGGCACTCGCGGAGAGAGACAGGTCCGTCGCACCCGGGGTTCCGCCCACGTACTAGATGTGACGCAACGGTGACGCTCAGTGGCTCGACTTCTCGTCCGCCCCCTCCTCGAAGCTCGCGAAATAAGCCGCGGCCATGTCCTCGTCCCCATGCCCCTGCGCCGCCGCCCGGGCGAACCGCTCCGCCCCCGCAGCCGCTACATCGAGCCGTACGCCGTTCGCCGCGCCCGCCCGCACGATGAGGCGGGCGTCCTTCTCCGCCGTGGTGACCGCGAAACTCGCCGGAGTCAGCTGGTCGTTGAGGATGGCGGCCGACTTGGCGTGCAGGTAGCCCATGTCGAGGGGGCCGCCGGCGATGAGGTCGAGGAAGCTCTGGGGGTTCACGTCCAGGGCCTTGGACAGGGCGAGGGCCTCGCCCGCCGCGTTCGTCACGGCCAGGACCCAGCTGTTGGCGACCAGCTTCAGGCGGGTCGCGGTCGCCGCCGCGCCGTCCTCGCCCACCCACAGCGTGCGGACGCCGACCGCGTCGAAGACCGGGGTGACCGTCGCGCGGCCGGACTCCGGGCCCGCCGCCAGGACCGTCAGCTGACCGGCCTCGGCGGGCTGGCGGGTGCCGAGGACGGGGGCGTCGTAGAAGACGAGGTCGTGCCGGTGGGCGAACCCGGCCAGTTCGCCCACCGATTCGAGGCTCGACGTCGTCGACTGGATCCACGCGGCACCGGGGCGCAGGACGGGCGCGGCCTCGCGCATCACGTCGAGCACGGTGTCGCCGTCGTAGAGCATCGTGAGGATCACGTCCGCCTCGCGTACGGCCTCCGCCACCGTGTCGGTGACGTTCGCGCCGTCGGCGGACAGGGGGTCGGCCTTGGCGCGGGTGCGGTTCCAGGCGTGCACGGTGTGACCGGCGCGGGTGAGGTTGCGGGCCATCGCGGCGCCCATGATGCCGGTGCCCAGGACGCCTACGGTGAGCTTCTCGGTGGTCATGACTCGGCTTTCGTCCTCGACGGTGTTGTCGGGGACCAGGGTGCCAGGGTGGCGCGCGCCCGGCCTCCCGGCGGGGCGCGCCACCCGTCAGTCTGTGACGGACGTCCCGTCAGCCGGTGACCGTGAACCAGGTCGAGCGGGACTTCTGCCACTCCTCGTGGGAGAGGTCCTTCGCCTCGGTGCCGTCGCCGTACAGGTCGGCCGCGCCGTCGTCGGTGATCAGCTGGGCGCGGGCGCCCGAGGCCGTCAGGTCCGGTACGTCGACGACCGCCTCCCAGGCGCCGGGGTCCGTGGTCGGCAGGTCGCGCAACTTGACCGGCCGGTCGGCCGCGTCGCCGGTCCAGGAGTAGAGGGCGTACGGGTCCGAGTTGTCGTCGGCGGCCCAGGAACCGGCGACGATCAGATACTGGTTCGCCGCGTTCTTGCGGATGTCGCGCACCGAGAGGCCGCCGAGGTCCAGCTCGATCGGCGTGCCGAAGGTCGCGGCGGTGCCGTTCGCGACCACCTTGTCGATGTCGGTGACCGGCACGAGCAGCGCCTTGCCGCCCTCCACCGCCGGGGCGAGCGGCGCCCGGAAACCGAGATACGCCGTGGTCGTCGAGCCCGGCGCGAACTCCAGCCCCTCCACGTTGAACCCGTCGATCTCCTTGGGCACCTGACCGTCCGCGGTGCCCGCCGCGAAGCCGTACCGGTTCCCGTTCGCCCTGTCCCACGCCACCAGGTCGTCGCGCAGCTTGCCGTACGAACTGCCGTAGGACAGCGCCGTGTCGGCGCCCGTGCCGGTCACCTTCGTGGTGAAGACCGTGTTGCGGGCCGACTTGTACTCGCCGTCCTTGTTGTTGCCGAGCGAGCCGGTCCAGTAGATCGTGTCGCCGACGCGGGCCGCGCCCTCGATGTCGATCTCCTTGTCGACGCCGATGTCGTCGCCGAAGTCCCAGGTCTTCACGGGCGCGCCGGAGGCCGAACGGTCGTACAGGCGAAGGACGTTGGACTCGTCATCCGCTACGACGACATAGCCGCCGCCCATGTCGACCGCGGCGGAGGCGTCGCTGGAGCCGGTGAAGTAGTAGGTGTCCGTGGGCTGTTGGACGGACGCCGAGGCCGCGTAGTGCAGGGTCTTCGTGGCCGTCCTGCCACCGAGGCCCGTGACCTTCACCGTCAGGTCCGTGTAGCCCTGCGCGGCCGCCGTGACGGCGAGTCGGCGGGTGGCGCCGGTGCCGGAGACGGTCACCGCGCTCGTCGGCGCCACGGACGTCTTGCTGCTCTTGCTCGCGGTGACCGTCAACGCGCCGACGTCCGCGCCGCTCTGAGCGACCGTCACCTGGACCGCCGGATCGCCGACCGCGCCCACCGCGCCCGAAAGGTAGGCGGCCGACAGGGAGACGGTCGGTGTGCCGTAACTCGCCGCGTGCGCCTGGCCGTTGCCCAGGCTCAGGGCGGCGAGGGCGAGGCAGCTGCCCGCCACGGCGACCGTCCTGCGCCCGCTGGAGAAAATGTAGTCCTGCACTGGGACCCCTTCGTCGGCTCGGTGTCGACGAGAAGGCTCAGCGGATCTCACCAACTCCGCGGGGTGCGGGCAGGTCCTGGGGGTGAACAACTGCGGACGGGCCGAGGGAGCGCTCCATGACCCGGGCCAGGTGGCGGGAGAAGACCCGCTGCGTATCGGGGGTGAGCGTGCGCAGCGCCACCAGCGCGGTGATCACGACGTCGCACAACTCGCCCTGTACGTCGTCCCAGGTGTGCGAGGCACCTTTGCGCGGGTTCTGGCCGGTCGCCCCGATCACCGCCTCGGCGACCTCACCGACCTCCTCGGACAGCTTCAGCATGCGCAGAAGCATGCCTTCACGGCCGTCGAGGGGCTGCTCGGCCTCCAGCCAGGTCCACAAGTCGTCGATGCCGGCCCAGAGGTCGGGGGACCGGTCGTTCTGCTCACTCATGGACCCAGCCTGCCATCACCGCCGTGCCCGTCCCCGCCCGTGCCTACTCGTCGAACAACGTCTCCTGCCCGAACTCCGCCGCCTCCCGCACCCGCCTGTTCCGCAGGCCCACCACCACGGCCGTCGCCGCCCCCGTCACCGCGAACGCCGCCGGGACCATCCAGCCACGGTTCACCGCGTGCCCGAGCGCGTGGTCCAGGGAGACGCGGCCCGGGCCCGTGACCGCGAGGCCGGCCGCGGTCAGGGCGAGGGAGGCCGCGTACTCGTAGCCGCCGGCCGCCGCGAAGAAGCCGTTGGGCGCGTGCACGGCGGCCGCTCCCGTCATCGCGCCGGCCGCCGCCGCGCCCGCCGCCGGGGTCGCCAGACCCAGCGCGAGCAGCGCGCCGCCGCCCGCCTCCGCGAGCCCCGCCAGCGCGGCACTCTGCTTCCCCGGCGCGTACCCCATCGCCTCCATGGCCGCGCCGGTGCCCTCGATCCCGCCTCCGCCGAACCAGCCGAACAGCTTCTGCGCGCCGTGCGCGGCCAGCACGCCGCCGGTACCCAGCCGGAGCAGCAGCAGGCCCAGATCTTGTCGGTCGTAACAGGTCACGGTGAGACTCCCTGATCAGGCGGCGGGGACGGTCCCTCCACGGTCGCATTCCGGACGTGGGGCGGGCCTGCGCAGACCGCCGTTCGGGTGGCGGCCCCCGGGGAACGGTGTGAGTCTGACCGGCATGACGATTCAGACAGCCAAACTCAGCGATCCGGCGGTCCGGGCGTTCGTCAGCGCCGTCAACGCCCATGACCGGGACGCCTTCCTGGCACTGCTCGCGCCGGACGCGACGATGGCGGACGACGGCTCCGACCGTGACCTCGCCGAGTGGATCGACCGGGAGATCTTCTCCTCCCACGGCCACATGGAGGTCGACCGCGAGTCCGACGGCGGCCGTGCCCTCGTCGCCCGCTACTCCAACGACGCGTGGGGCGAGATGCGCACCCGGTGGAGTTTCACGGTCGGCGACGACGGCAGGATCGCCCGCTTCGAGACGGGCCAGGCCTGACCGCCGTAGAAAAGAGGCTTCTCCCGACGGGATGTGAGCCCCTGCGTAAAAGCCCTTGCCCTGAAGTGCGCTCCAACTCCTAGTGTCCCCAGGCATGGAGACGAAGTCGAACATCAGGACCCTCGGCCGCAGCGGTATCGACGTGAGCGCTCTCGGCTTCGGCTGCTGGGCCATCGGCGGTGAGTGGCAGGACACGAGCGGGCAGCCGCTCGGCTGGGGCAAGGTCGACGACGAGGAGTCCGTACGGGCGGTCCGGCGCGCCCTCGATCTGGGCGTCACGTTCTTCGACACCGCCGACACCTACGGCGCGGGGCACAGTGAACGCGTCCTCGGCCGTGCGCTCGGCAAGCGCCGTGCCGATGTCGTCGTGGCCACCAAGTGGGGCAACGTCTTCGACGAGGAGACCCGCACCCTCACCGGCGCCGACGACTCCCCGGAGTACGCCCGCCGCGCGCTCACCGCATCCCTGAAGCGCCTCGACACCGATCACATCGACCTGTACCAACTGCACCTGTCCGACGCCGACTTGGGACGGGCGGCCCAACTCAGGGACCAGTGTGAGGAGTTCGTACGGGAGGGCCTGATCCGGGCCTACGCCTGGAGCACCGACGACCCCGCCCGCGCCGCCGTGTTCGCCGAGGGGGAGCACTGCGCGGCCGTGCAGCACGCGGCGAACGTGTTGCAGGACGCCCCGGAAATGTTCGCCCTGTGCGAGGAGTTGGGCCTCGCCAGCGTCAACCGCAGCCCCCTCGCGATGGGCCTGCTCACCGGAAAGCAGGCGCCGGGACGGGAGTTGGAGGCCGGCGACATCCGCAACACGCCCCCGGCGTGGATGCAGGGCTTCAAGCAGGGCGCGGGCGCCGACGAGGACTACGTCGCCCGCGTGGAAGCCCTGCGCGAGATCCTGACCTCCGAGGGCCGCACCCCGGCCCAGGGCGCCCTCGCCTGGCTCTGGGCCCGCAGCCCGCGCACCGTACCGATCCCCGGCTTCCGCTCGGTCACCCAGGCCGAGCAGAACGCGGGCGCCATCGCGAAGGGACCGCTCACCGCTGGGCAGTTGGCGGAGGTCGACCAGGTGCTCGGGCGGTGAGCGGCCGACGGGGCCGCGACGCTGTGGGCGAGTCCGGCGCGGCCGGGGCACCCCATCTGAAAAAATGTGACACTTCCGGGTGCGAGTGTCACATTTCCTCAGGTAGGGTCCCGGCCGGCTGACGGGCGGGACAGCCCGGCTCAGTAACCCTGGTTGCCGTACTGCGCGTACTGCTCCTGACCGGTGTTGCCCTGCTGGGGTGCGAACTGGCCCGTGCCCCGGCCCTGCTCGGTCAGCGTGATCTCGCCGGCCTTGATGGTGGCCAGGCGCGGTGCGCGGCGGGCGATCGACGAGTCGTGGGTGACCATGATGAAGGTCAGCCCGTACTCGTGCCAGAGGCCTTCGAGCAGGCCCATGATGTCGTCGCGGGTGCCCTCGTCGAGGTTGCCGGTGGGCTCGTCGGCGAGGAGGACCTTCGGCTTCTTCACCAGCGCGCGGGCGATCGCGACGCGCTGCTGCTGGCCGCCGGAGAGTTCGGACGGGGCGTGCTTCAGACGGTCGCCGAGACCGACCGACGAGAGTGCCTCGGCGGCCCGCTCGCGGCGGTCGGCCGGCTTGACGCCGAGCGGCACCAGGGCCGTCTCGACGTTCTCCTGCGCGGTGAGCGTCGGGATGAGGTTGAAGGACTGGAAGATGATGCCGATCTTCTCGGCCCGCAGCCGGGTCAGCTTGGCCTCGCTGATGGTGGCGAGGTTGACGCCGTCCAGCTCGACACTGCCCTCGGAGGGGCGGTCCAGGCCGCCGATCATCTGTAGCAGCGTCGACTTGCCGCCGCCGGTGGGGCCCTGGATGACGAGCTGGTCGCCGTCCTCGATCGTGAGGTCGACGCCGCGCAGCGCCTCGACCGTCTCCTTGCCCCGCGAGTAGCGCTTGGTGACGCCGGTGAGCTTGTACATGGGATCTCCGTCGGATACGTCTGTGAAGAAGAAGAGGGTCGGAGCGCCGCCTCTCGGGGGGAGTGGAGGCGGCGCCCCGGATCAGGGGGATACGGCCGGTCGGCTACGACACGCTGCGCAGCGCGTCCGCCGGACGCATCCGCGAGGCACGCCAGCCGCCCATCGCGCCGGCGATCAGACCGCCGGTGACGGCCAGGCCCACCGCGAGGGCGATCGTGGTCAGCGAGACCGGCGCGTTCAGGGCGATCTCCAGGGTGTTGGAGGTGGCCTGCTGGCCGGGACCGCCCTGGCCGCCGCCGGGGCCGCCGCCCTGGCCGCCACCGCCGCCGGTGGAGCCGAGCTGCGCGGTCAGCTTGGGGCTGATCGCGGTGACCGTGTAGGCCGCCAGGAGGCCCAGCGCGATACCGAGACCGCCGCCGATCAGACCGTTGACCATGGACTCGCCGACGACCTGCCGGGTCACCTTGCGGCTCGGCCAGCCGAGCGCCTTCAGCGTGCCGAACTCACGCACCCGGCGGGAGACCGCCGACGAGGTGAGCAGCGCGGCGACGAGGAACGCGGCGATCAGGACCGCGATGGACAGCCACTTGCCCACGCTGGTCGCGAGGTTGGAGGCGGTGGACAGCGAACCGGAGACCGTGGACGCGAGGTCGGCGGAGGTGGTGACCGTCGTACCCGAGATGTTCTTCTGGATGGTCGTCTTGACGGCCGAGATCTGCTTGGAGTCGGTCGCCTTGACGTAGATCGTGGTGACCTTGTTCTTCGAGTCGCCCAGCGTCTGCGCCTGCTTCAGCGGCACGTACACGTCGACCGTGGACTCGCTGCTGTTGGGCGTCGCGATGCCGATGACGGTGAACTTGGTGCCGGAGATCGAGAAGGTCGAACCGACCTTGTACTTCTTCGACTTGGCGTACGACTTGCTGACGACCGCGACCTTCGCGTTGGTCTGCGCGGTCGTGAAGGTCTTGCCGGTGGTGATCTTCGACGTGGACAGCGGGCCCAGCGTCTGGTTGGTGACGTCGATGCCCGCGACCGAGTACGAGTTCACGTTGAAGTTGGCGCCGCCGCCCTGGACCTGCGGCGCACCGGTGCTGCTGGTGCCGCTGCCGCCGCCGGGGCCGCCCTGCTGCGAGGACCCCGAAGAGCCGGAGGTGGTGGAGGACTTGGCCTTGCCCTGGGTGAAGGAGCCGTCGACCTTGGTGACGTTCAGGGTGAGCGCGCCGACCGCCGCGGACACGCCCTTCTGCGAGCCGACCTTGGTGACCAGGGAGGACGCGAGGGCCTGACCGCCCTGCGTGTTCACCCGGTCCGAGCTCTGCGAGCTGCTGCTGGAGGAGGTGGCGCCGAACTTGAAGCTGGGACCCTGCGAGCTGCCGGCCTTGGGGGCCGACTGCGCCTTGGTCACGGTCATGTCAGTTCCGAGACCGTAAAGAGACTTGAGGACCTTGTCCTGAGCCTGATTCATGCCGGCCGACACCGAGTTGACGGTGATGACCAGCGCGATACCGAGCGCCAGACCCATCGCGATGACCAGGGCCGCCTTCTTGCGCCGGCCCAGCTCGCGCTTGAGATAGATGCCAAACATCCCATTCCCCAAAGGTTCTTGGCGCCCGCTGTGGGCGCGGCCACAAGCTATGGAGGAACCTTTGAGTCGACCTGAGTAAAGGATGTGTCTGACCTGAGAAAAAGAGGCCCGAAATCAGAATTGCGTCAGACAGCTCATTCCTAAGCTGCCGAGGGCTTCCTGCCAGGAAACCCCTGTTCAATGGCCTGCTGACATGGGATCTCGACCATCCTTCCGGCGCCCCGCGACGGACCCCGCCGTGCACGCCCGCGCCCGCGTTTTGTACGGTCCCGGGATGCGCGATTCCTCTCGGCTCACCCGGCGTGCCGCTCTCGGCCTGACCGCCGCCGCTCTTCCCCTGGCGGCGGCCGCACCCGCGTCCGCGGCGACCGCGATAGGCGGTGAGCGGCTGGCCCGCGACGGGATCCAGGTGGGCGATGCCTCGACTCTGCCCAAGAAGCTCACGGCCCGCTCCTGGCTGATCGCCGACCACAAGACGGGCGAGGTGCTCGCCTCGTACCGCGCGCATCAGCGGCTTGCGCCCGCGTCCACGCTGAAGATGCTGTTCGCCGACACCGTGCTGGGGAAGTTCGAGCGGACCCGCACCTACCGGGTGACCGACGCCGACCTCGCCGACGTCCCCTCCGGCTCCAGCCTCGTCGGTGTGAAGCCCGGAATCCTGTACAGCGTCCACCAGTTGTGGCAGGGCGTCTTCCTGCGCTCCGGCAACGACGCCGTGCACGTACTGGCCCACATGAACGGCGGGATCGCGCGGACGGTCGCCGAGATGCAGGCCAAGGCGAAGGACCTCCAGGCCCTGGACACGCACGTGGTGAGCCCGGACGGCTTCGACCACCCCGGGCAGGTCTCGTCGGCGTACGACCTCACGCTCTTCGCCCGGCACGGGCTGCACGACGACGACTTCAGCTCCTACTGCTCGACCCGGACCGCGAACTTCCCGGCCGGCGGCAAGAAGACCTTCCAGATCCAGAACACCGACCGCCTGCTCAGCGGCGCCTACGGCCTGCGCCCGTACCGCGGCATCATCGGCGTGAAGAACGGCTACACCAGCCACGCCGGCAACACCTTCACCGGCGCCGCCACCCGCGACGGCCGCACCCTCCTGGTCACCGTGATGCACCCCGCGAACGGCGGCAACGAGGTCTACAAGGAGACCGCCGCGCTGCTCGACTGGGGCTTCGGCAAAGGGAGTTCGGCCCGGGCCGTGGGCACGCTGGTCGAGCCGCTGAGCGAGGGCGGGGCGACCGCGAGCCCGACACCGTCGGGGAAGGGCGCCAAGGGGGCGCCGGGCGCCACCGGAGCCGCCGCGTCCTCGTCGGACGGTCCCTCGCCCTGGCGGCTGCTGGAAGGCGCGGCGGGGACGGTCGCGGTGCTCGCGGGCGGCGCGTTCGCGCTGCGGAGGCGGCGGGCGGCGGTAGCGGCGGCCAAGTCCCAGGAGCTCGACGGGAGTTGATGTGACGCGACAGTCGCTCCACGGTCCGGTGCGTAACCCGCGGTCCCCCGCGGGCTCCACCCCCACCCGGGCCGTGGAACGACTGTCGCCTCTCCCCCCTCGGTTTTGGTCCGCGGAACACAGCGCTCCCGTATTACGGAGGCCCCGTGCTCCAAGTGTGAAGCTTTGGTGGAGAGAGTTGAGCATAGGTCAGCAACCGGGCGCAATGGTGCGGATGGTCAAATTCCGTTTGTGCCAATCGACTTAGCCGCGCCCCACGTACGGCATCGCGGTCGCCAGCACCGTCGCGAACTGCACGTTCGCCCCCAACGGCAGCTCCGCCATGTGCCGCACGGTCCGCGCCACATCCGCGACATCCATCACCGGTTCCGGGGTGACCGCCCCGTTGGCCTGTAGCGCGCCGGTCTCCATCCGCGCCGTCATGTCGGTCGCCGCGTTCCCGATGTCGATCTGCCCCACCGCGATCGAGTACGGCCGCCCGTCCAGCGACAGCGACTTGGTGAGCCCCGTCAGCGCGTGCTTGGTCGCGGTGTAGGCCACGGAGTGCGGACGGGGCGTATGGGCGGAGATCGACCCGTTGTTGATGATCCGCCCGCCCTGAGGCACCTGCTCCTTCATCCGCCGGTACGCCGCCTGCGCACACAGGAACGCCCCGTTGAGGTTGGTGTCCACCACATGCCGCCACGCGTCGTACGGCAAGTCCTCCACCGCCACCCCACCGGGCCCGAAGGTGCCCGCGTTGTTGAACAGCAGGTCGACCCGCCCGAACCGCTCCACGGCGGCGTCGAACAGCCCGTCCACGTCCTCCGGCCGCGCCACATCCGTCGCTACGGCGAGGGAGGCGCCCTCGGGCACCAGCGCGGCCGTCTCCTCCAGCGGTCCGGTGCGGCGGCCGGCCAGCGCCACCGACCAGCCCGCGCGCAGCAGTTCCACGGCGACCGCGCGCCCGATGCCGGAGCCGGCGCCGGTCACCACGGCGATCCTCGACGATTCCTGAGCGTTCATGGCCGCAGCCTACGAGTCACCCCTCCTGCGGGTACCGCACCCCGATCTGCTCCCGCACCGCGTCCAGCGTCCGCATCACCGCGAGGGTCCCCTCCAGCGGCACCAGCGGCGACTCGGTCTCCCCGGCCCGCACCGCCCGCATCACTTCCGACGCCTCGTGCCGCAGCGTGTTGCGCGGCCCGTCCGCCGGGCCGAGCACGAACTCCTCGGGGTCGCGCCCGTCCCGGTGCAGCACGAACCGCTCCGGGTGGAAGAAGCCGTCCGGTATGTCGATCCGTCCCAGCGAACCGGTCACCGACGCCGAGGTCCCCGTACCGCCGACGATCGAGCAGTGCAGCGCGGCCAGCGCGCCGCTGTCCCAGGAGAACAGCGCCGCCGTCTGGAGATCGGCACCTTCGGGGGAGAGCACGGCCGAAGCCTTGATGTCGGTGGGCTCACCGAGCAGCAGATGCGCGAACGACACCGGGTACACCCCGAGGTCCAGCAGCGCGCCGCCGCCCTGCGCGGGGTCCCGCAGTCGGTGCGAGGGCGCGAAGGGTCCCGCGAGCCCGAAGTCGGCCTGAACGGTGCGGACTTCACCGACAGCCCCGTCGTCGACGAGAGACTTCAGCCGCCGTACGAGCGGATTGCAGTACATCCACATGGCCTCCATCAGGAAGCTGCCGCGCTCGCCCGCCAGCGCGACCAGTTCGGCGGCCTCGCGGGAGTTCAGGGTGAAGGCCTTCTCGACGAGCACGTTCCGCCCGGCCTCCAGACAGAGACCGGCGGCCGCGCGGTGCGCCGCGTGCGGGGTGGCGACGTAGACGACATCGATGTCCGCGTCGCCCGCCAGCGCGTCCCAGTCGCCGTAGGCCCGCTCGATCCCGAACCGTTCCGCGAAGGCCTTCGCCGAGGCCTCCGCCCGCGAGGCCACCGCGACCAGCTCGGCGTCCGGCAGATCGACCAGCTCCGCTGCGAACGCGGCGGCGATCCCGCCGGTCGCCAGGACTCCCCAGCGCACCCTCTGTTCCGTCATCGCGGCCCCACCCTCGCTCACCAGACCCTCGGCACCCTGTACGAGCTGAGAGCATAGGTGGCGGATCACCCGGAGAGGGAGGGGCACATGCCCGAGCAGGAGGCGCAGGCGCAGGCCGTGCCGCAGTCCGCCGTACCGCCGTCGCCCAAGGCGACCCGTCGCGCGGGCCTCTTCATGATCCTCGTCCTCGGCGGCCTCACGGCGACCCCGCCGCTGTCGATGGACATGTACCTCCCCGCGCTCCCGGCGGTCACCCGCTCCCTGCACGCACCCGCCGCGACCGTCCAGCTCACGCTCACCGCCTGCCTGGCGGGCATGGCGCTGGGCCAGTTGGTGGTGGGCCCGATGAGCGACAAGTGGGGCCGCAGACGCCCGCTGCTGACCGGCCTCGCTGTCTACGTCGTCGCGACCGCCCTGTGCGCGGTCGCGCCGAACGTCGAGTCCCTGGTCGCCTTCCGCCTGCTCCAGGGCCTGGCGGGCGCGGCCGGAATAGTGATCGCGAGGGCGGTCGTACGCGACCTGTACGACGGCGTGGCCATGGCCCGCTTCTTCTCCACCCTGATGCTGGTCTCCGGGGTGGCCCCGATCGTCGCGCCGCTGGTGGGCGGCCAGATCCTGCGGGTCACGGACTGGCGGGGAGTGTTCGTGGTCCTGACGTTCGTCGGGACGGCGCTCGCGGTCCTCGTCTGGACCCGCCTCCCCGAGACCCTCGCCCCGGCGGACCGTCACGCGGGCGGCACGGCGGAGGCCCTGCGCGGCATGCGCGCCCTCCTGGCCGACCTCCCCTTCACGGGCTACATGCTCACGGGCGGCTTCTCCTTCGCGGCGTTGTTCGCGTACATCTCGGCGTCCCCCTTCGTCGTCCAGGAGATCTACGGCGCGACCCCGCAGACCTTCAGCCTTCTCTTCGGCATCAACTCGGTCGGCCTGGTGGCGGTGGGCCAGATCAACGGAAAACTGCTGGTGGGCAGGGTCTCCATGGACAAGGTCCTGGGCGCGGGCCTGGCGGTGGTGCTGCTGGCGGCGACGGCGCTGCTGCTGATGGCCACGGGCGCGTTCGGGGAGGTGGGCCTGGTCCCGGTGGCGGCCGGGCTGTTCGTCCTGATGTCGGCGATGGGCGTGACGCTCCCCAACGCCCAGACCATGGCGTTGATGCGCACGCGCCACTCGGCGGGTTCGGCGTCCGCGTTGTTGGGCACGTCATCCTTCTTGATAGGCGCGGTCGCCTCCCCGTTGGTCGGCATCGCGGGCGAGCACACCGCCGTCCCGATGGCGGTCGTCCAACTGGTGGCCGCACTGGTGGCGGTGGCCTGCTTCGTGGGAATGTGCCGTCCTTGGAACACACGTACGACCGTGGAGGGAGTGGGGAGCTGAGCGCCCCGAGACTGCGCAACGACACCCCGGAACGGGCCGGCCTCGACCCCGAGGAACTCCGCGACCTGGTCCGGCAGGTCCACGACCTCACCACCGGCGACCGCCCCTGGGCGGCGGGCACCGTCGTGGTCGCCGGCCGCGGCCCGGTGATCGCCGTGGAGGAGGCGGCGGGCTGGGCCGTTCGCTACTCCGCCTACGACCCCGAGACCGACCGGGGCGTGGAACTACCGCCGGCGTCGCGCGTCCCGACGACAGTGGACACCCCCTTCGACCTGGCCTCGGTCACCAAACTGTTCACGGCGGTGGCGGCGATGCAGCAGATCGAGCGGGGCACGCTGGGCATAGACGCCAGGGTGGGCGCGTACCTGCCGGACTTCCGGGCCGCGGCCCGCCACGGCATCACCGTCCGCCAACTCCTCACCCACACCTCGGGCCTGCGCCCCGAACTCCCGCTCTACGACTGTGCCGACGACGCCGAACGCCTGTCGATGCTCCGAACGGAGGCGCCGGTGGGGGAGCCGGGCGAGTACGTCTACTCGGACCTGAACCTCCTCCTGCTCCAGTGGGTCCTGGAACGCATCAGCGGCCGCACGCTCGACGTCCTCATCCACGACGGCATCACCCGCCCACTGGGCATGACGTCCACGGACTTCGGCCCGTGCCCGGGCGCGGCGGCGACGGAGGACCAGCGCAGGCCGTGGGCGAAGGCGGACCGGGGGATGCTGCGGGGCGTGGTCCACGACGAGAACGCGTGGGCGCTGGGCGGGGTTGCCGGCCACGCGGGCCTGTTCTCGACCGGCCGCGACCTGGCGGTCTTCTGCCGCACGTTGCTGGCGGGGGGTTCGTATGGGCCCGCCCGCATCCTGGGATCCGATTTCGTGGAGCTGCTGCTGACCCCGCCGGGGCTCGGCTTCGGGGTCGATCAGGCTTGGTTCATGGGGGAGTTGGCGG
>NZ_JBXVPZ010000225.1:0-15439 GCF_057961495.1 Streptomyces sp. P5F9
GGCACCCACCCCGCTCGACCGACCTCGCTCAGCCCACCTTCGTCACCGTCCCGGCCCCCACCGTCCGCCCGCCCTCGCGGATCGCGAAGCCGAGCCCCGGCTCCAGCGGGACCTCACGGCCGAGCTCGACCGACATCGTGACGGTGTCGCCGGGGCGGGCGACCGCCGTCTCGCCGAGGTCGACGTCGCCGACCACGTCCGCGGTGCGGATGTAGAACTGCGGCCGGTAGCCCGTCGACACGGCGGTCGTGCGGCCGCCCTCGCGGGCCGACAGGACGTACACCTGCGCCGAGAAACGGCGGCTGGGGACGACGCTGCCGGGCGCCGCGACGATGTGCCCGCGACGGACCGCGTCGCGTGGGACACCGCGCAGCAGCAGCGCCACGCTGTCGCCGGCCTGCGCCTCCGCCATGGGCTTGCCGAAGGTCTCCAGGCCGGTGACCACCGTGTCGACGGCGGCGCCGAGCACTTCGATCCGGTCGCCCACCCGGACCGTGCCGCGCTCGATCGCACCCGTGACGACCGTCCCGCGCCCGGTGATCGTGAGCACGTTCTCGACCGGCAACAGGAACGGCGCGTCCAGATACCGCTCGGGCATGGGCACATAGGTGTCCACGGCGTCGAGCAGCGCGTCGATCGACGCCGTCCAACGGGGGTCCCCCTCAAGGGCCTTGAGGCCGGACACCCGTACGACGGGTACGGAGTCGCCGCCGTAGCCGTTCGCGGTGAGCAGTTCGCGGACCTCCAGCTCGACCAGGTCGGTGAGCTCGTCGTCGCCCGCGTCGGCCTTGTTGAGCGCGACCACGATGTGGTCGACGCCCACCTGCCGGGCGAGCAGCACGTGTTCGGCGGTCTGCGGCATGATCCCGTCGAGCGCGGAGACGACGAGGATCGCCCCGTCGAGCTGCGCGGCCCCGGTGACCATGTTCTTGACGTAGTCGGCGTGGCCCGGCATGTCCACGTGCGCGTAGTGCCGGGTGTCGGTCTCGTACTCGACGTGCGCGATGTTGATGGTGATGCCGCGCGCGGCCTCCTCCGGCGCCCGGTCGATCCGGTCGAACGGTACGTAGGTGGACGCGCCGCGCTCGGCGAGGACCTTGGTGATGGCGGCGGTCAGGGTGGTCTTGCCGTGGTCGACGTGGCCCATCGTGCCGATGTTCAGGTGCGGTTTCGTGCGGACGTATGCCGTTTTGGACATGGCGGTACCTCGAAGCCTCTCCAGAGGTGAAAAGCCCAGTGGTGAAAAACGGGACCCCGAGGACTCGCCGACCCTCCCCCTGCGGGGTCCGCCGGACGATCCGGAGAGGGTCAGCTTCGGGCGCCGTCGGCTGCGGCCGCTAGAACAGAAGCGAGAACGGGAACGGCAGCCTTCGGGGCACCCGCGACGGCGGGTGCTGCCAGGTGGAAGGCGTACCGGAACATGTGGCCGATCATTGCCGACGCTTTGCCCCGAGTCGAATGGTTTTCGCGGGCCGGGGAGTTGGCGCTCTCTTCCCCCACACACAGGCCCCTCAGCGCTCTCAGGCCCCGATGTTCTTCAGTGCTGTTTTTTCAGGGCTGTTTTTTCAGGGCTGATTCTTCAGTGCTGATTCTTCAGGGCCTCGCGCACCGACAGCGGCGCGAACCGCCCCTTCTCCCGGGCCAGGAAGCCCCGTACCGCCTCCGGGTCGGTCTTGGCGTACTCGCGCAGGCACCAGCCGATCGCCTTGCGGATGAAGAAGTCCGGGTGCCCGGACTGGCGCAGGCAATACGCGAAGAGGCGTTCGGTGTCGGTGCGCTCCTTGTAGCGCAGTTGGTGGAGGAGGGCCGTACGGGCGACCCACAGGTCCTCGTCGACGATCCACGTGTCCATGTCGGTGACCAGCTTCGGATCGGCGGCCACCAGGCCTCCCACTACGTGGGAGGCGAGTGCGTCGACGGTGTCCCACCAGGGGACCGTCGAGACGAGATGGCGGGCGACCGGCAGGAAGCCGGACGTGCAGTGCTTCACATGGCGGCGCAGGTAGTCCACCGCGAAGTACTGGTACTCGCGCTCCGGCAGCTCCCAGCAGCGCAGTGCGATCGCGGTGCAGTCGGCCTCGTCGGGGCGGGGTGTGCCCTCCAGGACGGTGCGGGACAACGCCCTGCGTACGGGTGTGGTGAGGCCCAGGAAGGGCGCGATGTCCTTCATGTACGCCCGCATGGGCACGGCCCGCTCCGGATCGGCCGCGGCGGCGTACGTGGCCGTGAGCCGCTCCAGCACGGTGTCCGCGAGAACGCTGCCCGGCACCCGCACGGTGCCCGCACCTGTGACGGTCATGAGACGAACCATACGGCGATCACATACACAGGTCGGTTAGTGTCGCCGACATGCTCGCCGATGCTGCCACGAACTCCAGGGGCACCGACTCTGGGGGCACCCGCTCTGGGGGCACCGCCACGGCCACTCCCCAGGCCCCTGCCCCGATCACCGGCACGGCACTCGCCGCCGTCGTGACCGTCCCCGCGGCCATGACCGTCGCGCCGCTGCCGTCCGTCGTGCCCTTGCTGCCCGTCACCCCGGCCGGCTTCGCCGCGCGCTGCACGAGAGCCCTGCTCTCGCCGTGGTCGCGGCTGTCGCTGCTCCTCGTGCTGCTCGCCGGGGCGGCGTCGACCGTACTGCTCTTCCACCCGCAGCGCCTGCTCTCCGACGGCTGGCCGCCCCAACTCGGCGGCGCCATGGCGGCGTTGGTGTTCGCGGCCGCGTACGGCCTGTGCAGCGTGGCGTTCGTACCGCGCCCCCTGCTGAACCTCGGGGCGGGCGCGCTGTTCGGCTCCCAGCTGGGCACCGGCGCGGCGCTGGCGGGCACGGTGCTCGGCGCCGGGATCTCCTTCGGCCTGGGCCGCGTGCTGGGCCAGGACGCCCTGCGCCCGCTGCTGCGGGGCCGCTGGCTGAAGGCAGCGGACGGCCAGCTCAGCCGGCACGGCTTCCGTTCGATGATGGCGGCGCGGCTCTTCCCGGGACTGCCGTTCTGGGGCGTGAACTACTGCGCAGCCGTCTCCCGCATGCGCTGGACGCCGTTCCTGCTCGCGACGGCACTCGGCTCGATCCCGAACACCGCCGCCTACGTCGTCGCGGGCGCCCGCGCCTCCAGCCCCACGTCGCCGGCCTTCCTGATCGCGATGGCCTGCATCGCCCTGCCCGCTCTGGGCGGCGCGGTGGTGGCCTGGCGCAAGCGCCACCACCTGCGGGGCGACTGACGCGCCGGCGCCTTCAGACAGCCTCGATGATCATCGCGTTGGCGAGGCCGCCCGCCTCGCACATCGTCTGCAGCCCGTAACGCGCGCCCCGGTCCCGCATCGCGTGCACCAGCGTGGTCGTCAGCCGCGTACCGCTCGCCCCGAGCGGATGCCCGATCGCGATGGCCCCGCCGTGCACGTTGACCTTGGCGAGATCCGCGCCCGTCTCCTGCTGCCAGGCCAGAACGACACTGGAAAACGCCTCGTTGACCTCGAACAGATCGATGTCGTCGAGGGTGAGCGACGCCCGGCGCAGCACCTTCTCGGTGGCCGGGATGACGCCGGTGAGCATGAGCAGCGGGTCGGACCCGGTCACGGCGAAGCTGTGCAGCCGGGCGAGCGGGCGCAGCCCGAGCCGGGCCGCGGTCTCGCTCGACGTGATGAGCACGGCGGAGGCCCCGTCGTTGATGGGGCTGGAGTTGCCGGCGGTGATGTTCCACTCGATCTGCGGGAAGCGCTCGGCGTACGTCGCATCGTAGAAAGCGGGCTTGAGGCCGGCCAGGATCTCGGCGGTGCTGCCGGGCCGTACGCACTCGTCGCGCGAGGCGCCCGCCAGGGGTGCCACCTGGGCGTCGAAGAGGCCCGCGTCCCAGGCGGCGGCCGCCTTGAGGTGCGAGGAGACCGCGAAGGCGTCCAACTGGTCGCGCGTCATCGACCACTTGGCGGCGATGAGTTCGGCGCTGATGCCCTGCGGGACGAGACCCTCCGGATAGCGCCCGGCGACGCCGGGGCCGAAGGGATCCGTACCGGGCAGCACGCTCGACCCCATCGGCACCCGCCCCATGGACTCCACTCCACAGGCCACGACCATGTCGTACGCCCCGGAGATCACGCCCTGCGCCGCGAAGTGCACGGCCTGCTGGGACGAGCCGCACTGGCGGTCCACCGTGGTCGCGGGCACCGACTCCGGGAAGCCCGCCGACAGCACGGCCTGCCGGGTGATGTTCACGGCCTGCTCACCGACCTGGGTGACCGTGCCGCCGATGACGTCATCGATGAGGGCTGGGTCGACCCCGGTGCGCTCGACGAGGCTGCGCAGGGTGTGCGAGAGGAGTTCGACGGGGTGGACCTGGGCGAGGGTGCCGTTCGGTTTGCCCTTACCGACGGGCGTGCGTACGGCTTCGACGATCACTGCGTCACGCATGGGACGGGCCTCCACGATTACCAGCGAGCACTACTAGTGAGTAGGAAATCCAAACTCACAATAGCTCCATCAGTTGGGAAATCAAACCCACTCTCTGATCAGCCCTAGACTGGACCCCATGGCCGCCTCCAAAGACCCCAAAGACAAAGCCCCGCGCCCCTGCTCGATCGCCGACGCCCTCGCACTCGTCGGCGAGAAGTACTCCCTGCTCGTCCTGCGGGAGGTGTGCCTCGGCAATCGCCGCTTCGACCAGCTGGTCCGCAACATCGGCGCCCCGCGCGACGTCCTGACCACCCGGCTGCGCCGCCTCGTCGACGCCGGGATCCTGACGCGGCGGGCGTACAGCGAGCACCCGCAGCGCTTCGAGTACCGGCCCACCGAGGCGGGCCTCGAACTGGAGCCGGTCCTGATGACCCTCATGGCGTGGGGCGATCGTCATCTTCGGAGGGATCAGCTCGACCGTCCCATGGTGGTCGAGCACATCTGCGGCAACGAACTGGTCCCGGCCGTCACCTGCACCGCCTGCGGCAACCCGGTCCGCCACGAGGACCTGACGGCCCACCCGCAGTCACCCGGCTGGACCGTGACAGGCCCGGCAGCGGCGTAGAAGCCGCTCGGCCTCAGACGGTTCCCTTGTGGACGTCGTAGACGTCCAACCGCCCGCACATCCCGAACTTCCCGTACGCGGACGGCTGTTCGGCCCGTACGGCGGCACCGGCGAGGTGCGAGAAATCGCCCTGTTCGAGCCGGTCGAGCTGCTCCCCCGTAGCCGTAGCGGCGGCTCGCGCCCCGCGCTCCCAGCGCTCGCGCCACTCCGCGAGCCGGGGTCGTACCAGCGCGGCGGCGGCCCGGTGGAACGCGGCCAGCGCCTCCGGACCCTCGGCGTCGCGCAGCGCCCGGTAGCCCTCCAGGGCGAGGTCGCGCCGGGCCCGGGCGACCCGTTCCTGCTCCGCCTCGGGCGCGTCGGCCGGGATCACGGTGGCCGAGGCGTACGTCTCCGGGTCGGTGAGGTACTGCGGGGGCAGCGTGAGCACCGCGTCCCCCGCCTCGGGCAGGCCGCTGTTCTGCATGAGGACGGTGATGCGCAGGTCGTCCTCGTTGACGAGCCGGTGGATGGTGCCCGGCGTGAACCAGGCGACCGTTCCGGCCGCGAGCGGCGTGACCTCGTACCTAGACGTCGTGCCGGACATTGTGAGGGTCTGCACCGCACCGTGCCCGCCGGTGACGACGTACCCCTCCGAACAGGTCAGGTGCATATGGGGAGTTCCGCCGCATACTCCGTTGTCGGCCTCTGCCGGCCAGTCGTAGACCGACAGATGCGAGACGGCGACCCCGCCCGGTAGACCAGAAAAACCGCTCACCACGGGTGCGCCTCCAGGTACTTGGCGATCTCCTCCCGCTCCCACGCGCCGTCGGCCACGACGACCCGGTAGCGCCGGGTGAGGGTGTCGCCGGGGGCCAGCTCCAGCTCGTCGTAGAAGGCGAAGGAGGGGGCGATGCCCGCGAACGGCTCGTTGCGGACGAACCAGTGGGCGGGGTGGGTGCCCCGGGCGCCGGACTCGTCGTTCTCGGGGGCGTGCGCGAAGACGATGGTCGCGTGGCCGTCGGTGCCGTCGTGCTCGCCGGAGACGGCGAGCCAGGGGCCCTGGGAGCCCATCAGCTCGGGGCCCTCGCCGTCGGGGCCGATGATCCGGCCGTCGCGGAAGGCGCGCGGGCCGCGCCAGAAGAGGCCCGTATAACCGGCCGCCTCGCGCCCGTGGGTGGTCGGGCTGCCGAACCGCAGGGGCTCGTCACGGCGGTTGGTCACGGCGCTCGTCCAGGTCAGCGCCCACGAACGCGACTCCGCGTCCGTGTCCACATCGTGCACCTCGATCCGGCGCTGCTCGTCGGCCCAGAGTTCACCGCTGTGCGGGTGCCAGGTCAGCCGTTCGGCGATGACGAGACGCTCTGCGCCCGAGTCGGTGTGGATGTCGATCTCGTCGAAGGCGACATGGGCCATCGACCCGACCCGCTCTGGGAGTTGGAGATACCCCTCGCCGTGAACGTATGTGTTGCCGCCCCACAGGTTCTGGCCAGACAGATGCGAGGCGGTGAACTGCAGGCCCTTGTGCCAGCGGTGGTCGTTGGGCCGGTAGTCCGTGACGACGTCACCGGCAAGGGTCCTGATCGGGTGGAGGTACGGCTTCGGCGCCTCCCAGGCGGCCTCGGGCCGGTACACATAGCTGAACAGCTCGACGCCGGTGGCCGGTTCCGTCACCGTGATGCGGTCCCCGTGGGCATGGACGATACGCAGGCCGGTCACGCCGACACCTCCTCGCGCGCCACGGGCGCCCAGCCGGGGGCGCCGCCGTGCAGCGCCGTGTAATAGGGGTCTCCGGGGCCGATCTCGCCGGCCCGTACGGTCGTGTCCGTGAACGCCGACTTGTAGAGCGCGGTGATCAGTTCGAGGCTGGTGCGCCCGTCCGTGCCGCTGCTGCGCGGCCGTTCGCCGGCCCGCATGCTCACGACGAGTTCGCGCAGCTGCTCCAGGTGCGAACTCGGCACGTCCGGCCCGAAGTCCTGCCAGGCCGCGGCCTCCTCGCCCGACACGTCAGGGGCGGGCGTGATGCGCCAGTTGTCGTTGCTGTGCCCGTACAGGTGGGTGAGTTCGACGGTGGCGCGTTCGCAGTCGATGCGGATACGGCTGACCTCGTCGGGGCTCAGCACGCTGTTGACGGCGGTGGCCATGGCGCCGTTCTCGAAGCGCACCAGGGCGGTCGAGACGTCCTCGGTCTCCACGTCGTGGACCAGGCGTCCGGCCATGGCCTTCACCTCGCTCCACGGCCCGAGCAGATCGAGCAGGAGGTCCATCTGGTGGATGCCGTGTCCCATGGCGGGTCCGCCGCCCTCGGTCTCCCAGCGTCCGCGCCAGGGCACGGCGTAGTAAGCGGTGTCGCGGTACCAGGTGGTCTGGCAGTGCGCCACGAGCGGCCGGCCCATGGCCTGCTCGGCGAGCAGCCGGCGCACATGCCGGGAGCCCGACCCGAAGCGGTGCTGGAAGACGATCGAGGCGTACGGTCCCCCGAGCTGTGCTTCTTTCTCCCGGCCCTTTGCCGGGCCTTCCTCGTCCTCCACGGCGTCGAAGTCGGCCAGGGTCGGCACCGGCGGCTTCTCGCACCAGACCCAGGCGCCGGCCCGCAGCGCGGCGATCGTCTGCGCGCGGTGCAGGGTGGGCGGGGTGCAGATGGTGACGAGGTCGGGCCGCTGCTCCCGGAGCATCTGCTCCAGATCGGTGTAGGCGTGCGGGATCCCGGCCTCGGCGCAGAAGGACTCGACCGACGTGGCATCGATGTCAACGGCCGCTACGACGTCGGTCTCCCCCTCCTCGGCGAGCCGCGCCAGCGCGGGGAAATGGGAACCGCGGCCGATGGCACCGGCGCCGACCACGGCGGCCCGGACGCGTCGGCCGGCTAGCGGTGGCAAGGGCTGGAAGGCCCCGG
This sequence comes from Streptomyces sp. P5F9, assembly GCF_057961495.1. Classification (NCBI taxonomy): domain Bacteria; kingdom Bacillati; phylum Actinomycetota; class Actinomycetes; order Kitasatosporales; family Streptomycetaceae; genus Streptomyces; species Streptomyces sp. P5F9. The sequence continues at coordinate 7,882 of NZ_JBXVPZ010000225.1, forward strand.
GGTTGGCGGCTTGTGTGGACATGGTCGTGATCAGCACTCCTCCGGGGACAGCGAGCGCCGTGCAGCAAGCGCTTTCCTCCGCTGCAACGTATGCGCCGCCCCCGCAGCTGGTCAACACCGCGAACCCGGAGTCGTCGGACCACTCGTGAAACCTCTGCGTGCGGAGTCGCGCAACGGCCCTGAAACCTCTGTGCCCGGAGTCGCCCAACCGCCGTGAAACCTCTGTGCCCGGAGTCGCCCAACCGCCGTGAAACCTCTGCGCCCGGAGTCGCACGACCGCCATGAAACCCCTGTGTCGGGCCTGCCACACCGGGACGCTACGCTGCCCGCTACACACACTCGTTCACCGCGCGCGGCGTTTTGGTGTGTCCTTTGCCCCTCCTCGATCAGCACTTGGACGCCGTAACTCCATGTCTTGGTTTGAATCCCTCATCCTCGGACTCGTCCAGGGGCTGACCGAGTTCCTCCCCGTCTCCTCCAGCGCGCACCTGCGACTGACGGCGGCCTTCTCGGGCTGGAAGGACCCGGGCGCGGCCTTCACGGCGATCACCCAGCTCGGCACGGAGGCGGCGGTGCTGATCTATTTCCGCCGGGATGTCGGGCGGATTCTCGCCGCGTGGTTCCGGTCGCTGACGAACAAGGAGATGCGCCGCGACCACGACGCCCAGATGGGCTGGCTGGTGATCGTCGGCTCCGTCCCGATCGGCGTGCTCGGCGTGACCCTCAAGGACCAGATCGAGGGCCCGTTCCGCGATCTGCGCGTCACCGCCACGATGCTGATCGTGATGGGCATCGTCATCGGCATCGCCGACCGCCTCGCGGCCCGCGACGAGAACGGCGGCCGGCACCGCGCCCCCAAGCAGCGCAAGACCCTGCTGGACCTCAACACCAAGGACGGCCTGCTCTACGGCCTCTGCCAGGCCATGGCCCTGGTCCCCGGCGTCTCCCGCTCCGGCGCGACCATCAGCGGCGGCCTCTTCATGGGCTACACCCGCGAGGCGGCGGCCCGTTACTCCTTCCTCCTCGCCATGCCGGCCGTACTCGCCTCGGGCGCCTTCGAGTTGAAGGACGCGGCGGAGGAAGGGCATGTCTCATGGGGCCCGACGATGTTCGCGACGGTGATCGCGTTCATCGTCGGATACGCGGTCATCGCCTGGTTCATGAAGTTCATCTCCCACAAGAGCTTCATGCCGTTCGTCTACTACCGCATCGCCCTCGGCATCGTCATCATCGCGCTGGTGACCGCGGGCGCGCTGAGCCCGCATGCGGCGGAGTCCGCGGGCTGAGTCAACTCCCGGGCGGGGCAAGGGCGCTGCTCGACCGGGCCGTGCCAGGCGATCCCGACGGGAACGTGGGGTTCCCGGACCACAACGACGTGTACGACGGTTTCGGCGATCCACCCCAGCAGCTCACCGTCGCCGTGAACCGTCTCCAACTCGGCGACCTGCTCGCGGACTTGTCGGCGTCCGCCGAAGTCGCGGCCGCCGTCTGCGCGTTCGGCGCCGGGTTCGACGTCGAGGTACGGGAACATCCGACCGAAAACACCTCACCGCCCTGCGGGAGTTCCACCGAGCCGCCGCACGTCACGCCCAGTGTGTCGTCACGTGGGTCGACTGAGTGTCCGGGCCGCGCCGGGCGCTCCTCTCTCCTCCTCCCCTCGCCCGTGACCAACCCCATACGGTCTGAGTAGCCGTCCGGTAGCGCAGTGTCAGTCCTTGCCCCTAGGCTGTTCGCATGTCCCCCGATTTCATGGCCCCTGGTTCCGTGCGGTCTGCTTCCGAGGTGAACGAGCAGATCCGGGCACTTTGGCTGCGTGCGGGCGGCTCGCTCTCCACACAAGAGCGGGAGGAATACGAGCTGTTGGTGGTCGAGTGGGCCGCGGCGATACGGGACGAGGTCATCGCGGCGGCCTGAGTGGAGCATCTCAGCAGCGTGCCGCCGCGCCGGGGGCTCGTCATCTTCCTCAACGGCACGTCCAGTTCGGGCAAGTCGAGCATCGCGGCCGAGCTGCTGCCGATCCTGGACGAGCCGTACTTCCACATGCCGGTCGACGCGTTCCACGCGATGCGCGCGCCGGTGCCGGTCGCACCCGAACAGCTCGACACCATGCTGCACCGCACCTGGCGGGGCTACCACCGCGCCGTCGCCGGGATGGCCGCCGCCGGCAATAACGTCGTTATGGACCATGTGTTGAGTGCCGAGTGGCGACTGCGGGACTGCCTCTCTCTGTTCGTCCCCGAGGACGTGGTGCTCGTCGGCGTGCACTGTCCGCCGGAGGAGTTTGAGCGCCGCGAGCGCGACCGCGCCGACCGGCCGACCGGGCTCGCCTCCCGCCAGGTCACCCAGGTCCACACGCACGGTGTCTACGACATCGAGTGCGACACCGGCCGATGGGATGCGGCCGAATGCGCCCGCCGTATCAGGGACTTCCTGCCCGGCAGGCCCAGACCGACGGCGTTCCAGCGGCTGCGGGCCGCGGCATAGGGCTCACCGCCCGCCCGACACCCGCACCACCGTCCCCGTCGCGTAGGACGCGTCCGGTGACATCAACCAGGCGATCGCCGCGGCGACTTCCTCGGGCTGACCGGCGCGGCGCAGTGGGATCGACGCCGCCAAGCGTTCGGGGCGGTCCGGGTCGCCGGATCTCCCGTGGATCTCCGTGTCGATGACGCCGGGCGCGACCGCGTTGACGCGGATGCCGGCGGGACCGAGTTCCTTGGCCAGGCCGAGCGTGAGGGTGTCGACGGCGGCCTTCGTCGCGGCGTAGTGGACGTACTCGCCGGGGCTGCCGAGGGTCGCGGCGGCGGACGAGACGTTCACGATCACGCCGTTTCCCCGTGCCGTCATCACCTGTGCGGCGCGGCGTGAACACAGCAGTGTGCCAAGCAAGTTGACCTCGACGACGCGGCGCAGGTCGGCGGGGTCGGTGTCGGTGAGGCGGCCGAACGGGCCGGTCACCCCGGCGTTGTTCACCAGCCCTGTGACCGGGCCGAGTTGCTTCTCGGCCACCGTGAAGAGCCGCTCCACGTCCGCCTCGACGGACGTGTCCCCGGGCACACACACCGAACGGGCCCCTGCCCGCCGTACCCCCTCCGCGACCTCCTCGGCCGCCTGCGCGTCCCGGAGATAACCCACGACCACGTCGTGCCCGTCCTCCGCGAGCCGCCGGCAGGTCGCGGCGCCGATCCCCCGGCCACCCCCGGTGACGACCGTGACAAGACGTTTCATGAGTACTCCTCGCGACGGAAACCGACGAACAACAACAGCGCACAATGACGAAGTCCGGCGAAGAACCGTCGAACACCACCGAATGTTCCCCACCTTGTATCCGCGTCCCTCTTGGCGCGACACGCTCCGTAGCCAACACTGAGCCGATGACGCAGCGTGTGGAACTGGCGATTGTGATGGACCGGCTGGCCGTGGACGAAGTGATCACCGAATACGCGGTGGCGGTGGACGACGGCGACTGGGAGGCGTACCGGAAACTGTTCGCCCCGGACGGGCGCGCCGACTACCGGTCCGCCGGAGGGATCGAGGGGACCGCGGAACAGGTCGCCGGGTGGCTCGCGGAGAGCCTGCGACTGTTCTCGATGCGGCAGCATCTGATCGTGAACCGGCGGATCCGCTTCGGAGCCCTGGACCAGCACACCGACGACACTGCCCGCGTCCAGGCCGACTACGTCAATCCGATGCGCTTCGCCAAGAACGAGGACGGGGACAGGGACAGGGACAGGGACAGGGACAGCAACGGCGACGGTACCTCCTCCACCGCGCCCGACTTCGTGTGCGGCGGGCGGTACGCGTTCGGGCTGCTGCGGACGGACGACGGCTGGCGGCTGACCGAGGTCGTGGTGGAGGAGAAATGGCGGCGCCTCCCCGAGCGGCGCCCGGAAGCCGTGGTCCACTGAGACGGCCGGACCGGGATGGCCGGACTGGGATGGCCGGACTGGGATGGCCGGACTCGTATGGGCGGACTCGGACGACCCGGTCGACGTACGTCCTCTGTGCGAGATCGCCCCCGGCACGCACACTGGAGCGACCAGCGGGTAGGGAGGTGCCGTATGAAGACCTTCGGCGACTGGCTCGCCTCTCCGTGGCGGCGTTCCCTGCTCGCCGTGCTCGCGGGCGCCCTGCCCGTGTTCGCGTTTCCGGCGCCGTCCCTGTGGTGGTTCGCCTACGTCGCCCTCGTCCCCTGGATCCTGCTGACGCGCTCGGCGCCGACCGGGCGGCGGGCGGTCTACGACGGCTGGTTCGGGGGGCTCGGGTTCATGCTGGCCGTGCACAGCTGGCTGGTGCCGAGCCTGAGTGTGTTCATCGTGGTCATCGCGGGGCTGCTGGGCGTGCTGTGGGCGCCGTGGGGCTGGCTGGTGCGCCGCTTCCTCGCGGACGTGCCGTCGCCCCGGCGGGGCGGTGCCGCACTGCTCGTGCTGCCCTCGGGCTGGCTGATGGTCGAACTCGTGCGGTCCTGGCAGGGGTTGGGCGGCCCCTGGGGGCTGCTCGGCTCCACCCAGTGGCAGGTGGAACCGGCGTTGCGGCTCGCGTCCGTCGGCGGGGTATGGCTGCTGAGCTTCCTGGTCGTGGCCGTCAACGTCGCGGTCGCCGTCCTCGTCGCCGTGCGCGAGTCCCGGGTGCCGGCGGTCGCCGGACTCCTGGCCACCGCTGCCGCGACCTCCGCCGCCTGGGTGTGGTCGCCGCGGCCCGACGTCGACGGCCGCGTGCGGATCGCCGTCGTACAGCCCGGGGTCATCGCCGGCGACGACAGCGGCGACCGGCGCTTCGACCGCGAGGAGCAGCTCACCCGCCAACTGGCCGGTCAGAACGTCGACTTGATCGCCTGGGGCGAGAGCAGCGTCGGCTTCGACCTCGGCAAGCGGCCCGATCTCGCGCGCCGTATCGCCGCCCTCTCCCAGGAGACCGGTGCCGACATCCTGGTCGACGTGGACGCCCAGCGCTCCGACAAGCCCGGCATCTACAAGAGCTCGATCCTGGTCGGCCCGGAGGGTCTCACCGGCGACCGCTACGACAAGATGCGGCTCGTCCCCTTCGGCGAGTACATCCCGTTCCGCTCGCTGCTCGGCTGGGCCACCTCCGTCGGCAAGGCGGCGGGCGTGGACCGCAGGCACGGCACCGAGCAGGTCGTGATGAACGTGGGGCACGGGCTGCGCATCGGCCCGCTGATCTGCTTCGAGACCGCGTTCCCCGACATGAGCCGCCACCTCGCCCAGGACGGCGCGGACGTCCTGCTCGCCCAGTCCTCGACCTCGTCGTTCCAGGACAGCTGGGCCCCCGAACAGCACGCTACCCTCGCCGCCCTGCGCGCCGCCGAGACCGGCCGCCCGGTGGTCCACGCCACCCTGACCGGCGTCTCCGCCGTCTACGGCCCGAGCGGACAGCGCATCGGCTCATGGCTGGGCACGAACAAGAGCACCACCCAGGTCTACGACGTCCCGCTCGCCCACGGCATCACGCCGTACGTCCGCTACGGCGCCTGGCCCGTGGGCGTGGCCCTGCTGGTGCTCGCGGCCATGTGCGCCGGGGAGGGCGCGCAGGCGTTCAGGCTGCGGCGGACCGGTCCGCGACCTCTCGTACCACCCGCTCGCACAGTTCATGAGTCGCCAGCGCGTCCCGGGCGCTGAGCACCTTGCCGGCGCGTACGGCGTCGAGGAAGGTGAGCACGGCCTGCTCGATACCGCGCTGCCGGGCCACCGGCACCCAGTCCCCGCGCCGCCGTACGGTCGGCTGGCCCTTGTGGTCGACGACCTCGGCGAGGTTGAGGACCTGACGCTTGGTGTCCTGCCCTGAGACCTCCAGGATCTCCTCCACCGAGCCGCTGAGCCGGTTCATCACCCCGAGCGCGGTGAAGCCGTCGCCGGAGAGCTGGAGCACGAGGTGGTGCAGGAGTCCGTCCTGGGTTCGGGCGCGCACGGTCACGTCCTTGACCGGCCCCGGCACCAGGAACCGCAGGGTGTCCACGATGTGGATGAAGTCGTCCAGGATCATCGCGCGCGGCTCCTCCGGGAGCCCGATCCGGTTCTTCTGCATGAGGATCAGCTCGCGCGGGTGGTCGACGCACTGCGCGTACCCGGGGGCGTAGCGGCGGTTGAAGCCGACCGCGAGCGACACGTTCCGCTCCTCCGCGAGCCGCACCAGCCGCTCGGAGTCGGCGAGTTCGTAGGCGAGCGGCTTGTCGACGTACGTCGGTACGCCCGCCTCCAGCAGCCTGGTGACGATCTCGGGGTGCACGATCGTGGGCGCGTGCACGAAGGCGGCGTCGAGGCCTTGCGCGAGGAGCGCGTCGAGGTCCGTGTGCCGCCGGTCCGCCGGGAGGTGCAGGCCGTCGGCGACCCGGGCGAGAGTGGCGGGCGTGCGCGTCTGCAGATGCAGTTCGACCCCGGGCAGCCCGCCGAGAACCGGCAGGTAGGCCTTCTGCGCGATGTCACCGAGGCCGATGCAGCCGACTTTCACGGAGTCTCCCAACGCTCGCCCAGCGGTACCTCCTGTACCTCCTCGGAAGCATACGGCGGGGGAATATCCGCTGGTGCGGGCGGTCGGGGCACGCGAGGATGCGGGGATGACCATTGAGCGCAGTGAACCCGGGACCACCGCCGACGAACGCACCATGCTGGAGGGCTGGCTGAAGTACCACCGGGACACCCTCGCCTGGAAGTGCGAGGGCCTGACCGACGAGCAGTTGAGGACCGCGTCGGTGGAGCCGTCCAACCTGACGCTCATGGGCCTGGTGCGGCACATGGCGGAGGTGGAGCGGAGCTGGTACCGCCGGGTCATGTCGGACGAGCAGTTGACCCCGATCTACTACAGCGACGAGGACCCGGACGGCGATTTCCACCTCACCGAGGCGGACACCTGGGCGGAGGCGTACGCGACCTGGCAGGCCGAGATCGAGGCGGCGAACGAGCACGCGGCCCGGTTCGCCCTGGACGATGTCTCCGTGGGCAAGCACCGGCGCACCGGCGAGCGCTTCAACCTGCGCTGGATCCACACCCACATGATCGAGGAGTACGCCCGGCACAACGGCCACGCCGACCTGCTCCGCGAGCGGATCGACGGGAACACCGGCGACTGACGTCACGTCACCCGGAGCGGGTGCGCGCCGTCCGTAAGGGGGCGGAGATCACCCGTGTGGGGCATCATCCGCCAGTCCGCTGTCCCCATCGGGTCCGGAACCAGCAGAGTTGCGCGGGTGCATCGAACGACGACCACCGCAACGCTCCTGGTCACCGTGGCTGTCTCGGCCCTCGCCGGCTGTGTGACGGTCCAGCGGCCGGCGGCCCCCGCTCCCCCGGCCGTACCGACCCAAGCGTCGGTGCCGCGCCCGGACGGCAGCGCGGAGCCGCAGGTCGTACAGGCCCCGGCGCGGGAGGCGCTGGAACTCATCGACCCGTCCCACCGCCCGAAACCGGCCACACATCCGCCGCACCACGCACCGGCCCAGCCCCCGAAGGCGGCCCAGGCACCGGTCCCCCGCTCACCGCAGCACCCTCACCCGCATCCCCATCCGCACCCGAAGCCGCACCACCCCCGGCAGCCGGGCGCGGAC
>NZ_JBXVPZ010000226.1:0-15424 GCF_057961495.1 Streptomyces sp. P5F9
GGGCTGGTACGGCCCGGGGTCCGGGAACGGGCGGGCCTGGGCCGTGACACTGGCACCGTTCCCGACGGAAGTGGTGGGCAGTGGTGGGCAGGATGCCAGAAGGCGACAAGTCGACGATCGTGACCCGGGCGCCGATGGTCGCCGAGATCGCGGCCCGGTGTGCGGAGGAGGCGGAGACCGCCCGGCGGCTCTCGCCGCAGGTGATCGAGGCGCTACGGGACGCGGGGTTCGCCCGCCACTTCGTACCGCCGGCCCATGGCGGCGCAGCCGGCGGTTTCACCGAACTGACCTCCGCGGTCGGCCTGGTGGGGGAGGGCTGCACATCGGCCGCCTGGGCCGCCTCGCTGACCGCCTACGCCGGGCGGAACGCGGCGTTCCTGCCGGAGGAGGGACAGGCGGAGATCTGGGCGGACGGACCGGACGTACTGCTGGCCAGCGCCCTCGTGCCGTCCGGCAGGGCCGAGCCGGTGGCCGACGGTTGGCGGCTGAGCGGTGAGTGGAAGTACACCAGCGGGGTGCACTTCGCCGACTGGGTGCTCGCCTGCGCGCCCGTCCCCACCGAGGGACCGGTGGTTCCCGGGGCGCGGCCCCAGGTGCGGTTCTTCGCGGTGCCGCGGGCCGACTTCTCGATCGCGGACAGCTGGTTCACCGTGGGGATGCGCGGGACCGGCAGCGACACCATGCTCCTGACCGACGTCTTCGTGCCCGAGCACCGGACTCTGACACGGTCGTCGGCCCATGCCGGCTGGGCGCCCGCTTCGAACACGCACTGCCACATCGTCCCGATGCACGCCGTGAACGCCCTGCCCTTCGCCGGCCCACTGGTCGGCGCGGCTCGGGGTGCCCTGCGGGCCTGGATCGCGCGGACCGGTGCGCGCGTCGACCGCCGCGGGCAGGCCGTGGCCGAGAAGCCCTCGACCCAGGTCGCGCTGGCCCGCTCGGCCGCCGAGGTGGACGCCGCCGAACTCCTGATCCTGCGTACGGCGGCGATCGCCGACGGCACGCAGGAATGCCCACCGGGCGGTGAGGTCGCGGTCCGGGGCGCCCGGGACCTGGCACTGGCGGTGGAACTCCTGGTCTCGGCGGTGGACCGCGTCTTCCGCGCCGGCGGCACATCCGGCCAGTCCTCGTCCGACCCGGTGCAGCGTTTCTGGCGCGACGTGAACAGCGCGGCCTCGCACGTCGCCCTCTCCTTCGAGACGGCCGGCGCGGCTTACGGTGCGTGGGTGTTGTCGGGGGAGGAGCGGGGGGCGGGAGCGGTGCGCTGACCGGGGCCCGGCCGCCGCGCGCTGACCCGCCGGCTCCGGCTCCGGCTGCCGTGTGCCGGGCGGGTTCCGCCTGCTGTGCGCAAGGTGGGCCCCAGTCACCGGTCGCCCGATCGAGCATCGCCCCGGTTGCCGGTCCCCGGCGCTGCCCGCATAGTCGATCTGGACCCGGGTGGCGGTCCCGATCACTGTCGGTGAGCCGCGTCCGTGGCTGCCCCGAGGCTGCTGAACCCGCGGTGGCCTCCGTGAGGCCCGACAGGTGGTGCACCGTCATGCCGGAGCGTCAGGAAGTAGAAGTACTGGAGACAGCACGCGCGACCGTGGCGCCCGAGGAGTTCCGGGCGGCGATGGCCCGGTTCCCGTCGGGTGTCGTGGTCGTGACCACGTGCTGCGAGGACGGGACCCCGCGCGGTTTCACGGCCAGTTCCTTCTGCTCGGTCTCGCTGGAGCCGCCGATGGTTCTGGTCTGTCTGGCGAACTCCGCCGACTCGGCGCCGTCGTTCGGGCACTGCGACCGCTTCGCCGTGAGCGTGCTGGCCCCGGCTCACCGCCCGCTCGCCGTGCGCTTCGCGACCAAGGGCAGCGACAAGTTCGCCTCCGGCGGCCTGCGCACCAGCCCCGACGGCCTGCCCACCGTCGACCGCGCCCTGTCCGAGCTGGACTGCACCGCACACGCACGTCACCCGGCCGGGGACCATACGGTCCTGATCGGCCGGGTGACGGGAGTGCGACTGGGGGAGGGGTCCCCGATGGTGTATTACGACCGGGGGTTCAGGACCTTGGCCTGACCGTGGCCGGCCTACGACGTTGGGGGCGCCCGGATCAGATCCGGGCGCCCCCAACGTCGTAGGAGTCGAAATGCGGGGGTGTCAGCGGGCCTTGCCGCCGCCCTTGGGGAGCTTCATGCCCTTCGGCATCGGGCCCTTGGGCAACGGCATGTTGCTCATCAGGTCGCCCATCGCGCGCAGGCGGTCGTTGGTCGCCGTCACCTGCGGGCCGGTCAGGACCCGCGGCAGCTTCAGCATCGTCGTGCGGACCTTCTTCAGGGGGATCTGGCCCTCGCCCGTGCCGACCATCACGTCGTGCACCGGGACGTCCGCGACGATGCGGTTCATCTTCTTCTTCTCGGCGGCCAGCAGGGACTTCACCCGGTTCGGGTTGCCCTCGGCCACCAGCACGATGCCGGCCTTGCCGACCGCGCGGTGCACCACGTCCTGGCTGCGGTTCATCGCCACCGCCGGAGTCGTCGTCCAGCCCCGGCCGATGTTGTCCAGTACCGCCGCGGCCGCGCCCGGCTGGCCCTCCATCTGCCCGAAGGCCGCCCGCTCGGCCCGGCGTCCGAAGACGATCGCCGACGCGAGGAAGGCGAGCAGGAGGCCGAGAATGCCAAGGTAGATGGGGTGCCCGAGCAAGAAGCCGATCGCGAGGAAGACACCGAAGGTGACGATTCCGACAGCCGCGAGTACAAGACCGATCGTTTTGTCGGCCTTGCGGGTCATCTTGTAGGTCAGAGCGATCTGCTTGAGTCGCCCGGGGTTCGCAGCGTTTTCCGCTGTCGTGTCCTTCCTCGCCATGCGGGGAAGTCTACGTGCCCGCGGGAGCGCCGACGACGGCGGTGCCCGCAGCGTGGGGATTCAGGAGCGCGCGGTGAGGGACTGCTCCAGGACCAGCTGGGTCTCGGCCCGGTCCTTGGCGCGGCGGCGGTCCTCCAGGACGGAGGTCCACGCGTTGCGGCGAGCGGTGCGCTGGCCGCTGCTCAGCAGCAGCGACTCGACCGCGCGCAGGGCGTCGGTGACGGACGGGATGGCGGTGGCACGGACGGGCGCGGCCTGCATCGTGGAGGTCCCCCCTCGGAACGGCTCTGGGTATAGGTCTACGTGCTGTGAATGCAGTGTCACTGTTTGGTGTTACCAGGGCGTGACCGACCGGTCAAACGCCAATGAAGCCTTGATGCGCTGGGCCGAAACGCTGACGCGGCCCTGATGAACGCCCTCAACTGGGAGGACGGTCAGGACCGCGTCTACGAAGGGTGTTACCGGCCGGTAGTCACTTGTGCGCGAATTCACACAGGGTGGGGGCAGGTCAGGGTCACACCGCCTGCGAGGCCACGTACGCGCCTCGCTTCTCTACCGCCATCTGGTACAGGCGCCCGGCGCGGTACGACGAGCGCACCAGCGGGCCGGACATGACGCCGGAGAAGCCGATCTGGTCGGCCTCCTCCTTCAGCTCCACGAACTCGTGCGGCTTCACCCAGCGCTCCACGGGGTGGTGCCGTACGGAAGGCCGCAGGTACTGCGTGATGGTGACCAACTCGCAGCCCGCCTCGTGCAGTTGGCGCAGCGCCTCGCTGACCTCCTCGCGGGTCTCGCCCATGCCGAGGATCAGGTTCGACTTCGTGACCAGACCGTAGTCGCGGGCCTCGGTGATGACCTTGAGCGAACGGTCGTAGCGGAAGCCCGGGCGGATGCGCTTGAAGATGCGGGGGACCGTCTCGACGTTGTGCGCGAAGACCTCGGGGCGCGAGGAGAAGACCTCGGCGAGCTGCTCCGGGACCGCGTTGAAGTCGGGGGCGAGGAGCTCGACCTTGGTGCGGCCGGCCTCGCGGGACTCCGTCTGCTGGTGGATCTGGCGGACCGTCTCGGCGTACAGCCAGGCGCCGCCGTCCTCCAGGTCGTCGCGGGCGACGCCGGTGATCGTGGCGTAGTTCAGGTCCATGGTGACGACGGACTCGCCGACCCGGCGCGGTTCGTCGCGGTCCAGGGCCTCGGGCTTGCCGGTGTCGATCTGGCAGAAGTCGCAGCGCCGCGTGCACTGGTCGCCGCCGATGAGGAAGGTCGCCTCGCGGTCCTCCCAGCACTCGTAGATGTTGGGGCAGCCGGCTTCCTGGCAGACCGTGTGCAGACCCTCGCTCTTCACGAGTGCCTGCATCTTCGTGTATTCGGGACCCATTTTCGCCCGGGTCTTGATCCACTCGGGCTTGCGCTCGATGGGGGTCTGGGCGTTCCGGACCTCCAGGCGCAGCATCTTGCGTCCGTCTGGGGTGACTGCGGACACATCGGCTCCCTGTAGCTTCGATTCTTCGGCGTACACCAGGGTACGCCCGTGATTTCAGGCCCCCGCCTTGAGGCCAACCGCAGAGCGGAAAGTCGCATTCCCGGGTCAGGCGGTCGCTTTCTCGATCTCCCGGGGCTTGAGATCCGCGTGCTCCAGTACGTCCTTCAGGTGCCGCTCGACCACCGGCAGCACCTCGGCGATCGTCACGTCCCGGCCCAGCTCGGCGGCCAGGGAGGCCACCCCCGCGTCGCGGATGCCGCACGGGATGATGCGGTCGAACCAGCGGTTGTCCGGGTTCACGTTCAGGGCGAAGCCGTGCATCGTGACGCCCTTGGCGACGCGGATGCCGATCGCGGCGATCTTGCGGTCCTCACGGCGCTGGCCGGCGTTCGAGGGGGCGTACTCCGGGCCGTTCATCCGGGGGTCGAACTCCTCGTCGTGCAGACGGGGGTCGAAGTCGAGGGACAGGCCGCCGATCGACGGGCGCTGCTCGACCGGGTCGCCCAGGACCCAGACCCCGCTGCGGCCCTCGACCCGGCTGGTCTCCACGCCGAACTCCGCGCAGACCCGGATCAGCGCCTCCTCCAGGCGGCGTACGTGCGCGACGACGTCCACCGGGCGGGGCAGTTTCTGGATCGGGTAGCCGACGAGCTGGCCCGGGCCGTGCCAGGTGATCTTGCCGCCGCGGTCGACGTCGATGACCGGGGTGCCGTCGAGCGGGCGCTCGTTGTCCTGCGTGCGGCGGCCCGCCGTGTAGACCGGCGGGTGCTCCAGCAGCAGCACGGTGTCGGGGACCTCGTCCGCGAAGCGGGCCGCGTGCACCCGGCGCTGCTCGTCCCACGCCTCCTGGTACTCGACGGCGTCCGCGCCGAAGCCCATCCGGACGAACCGCAACTCACCCACGGCAAGCGCCTCCTCAGCAGCACCTATGAGTCGTAAGGCACGAAACATGCCTACGCCACTGTACGACCGACCGCTGACAGCACTCCGGGCGGCCGGGGCCGTCAGCCCTACGACCAATCCTCACACGATCGGATGAATGCACGTCGGAATGTGCGACGGGATACTTACGCTCCGCTACATTCGCGCCGTTCACGAGGCCAAAAGGGCTGCTCACAGGCAATCCGGGCAGGCAGTGGCCGCATCGGCCTCTGCTGGGGCCCGAAAGGCAGGAGACCGCACCGCAGATGACGGAACGACCCGCGCAGCGCACTCCCAACCGTCAGCTCGCCGCGCTCATCGCAGAAGCGGGGTTCTCCAACGCAGGTCTCGCCCGTCGCGTGGACCAGCTCGGTCTGGAGCACGGACTCGATCTCAGATACGACAAGACATCCGTCACCCGGTGGCTGCGCGGACAGCAGCCCAGAGGCACCACGCCCGCCCTCATCGCCGAGGTCTTCACCCGCCGGCTCGGCCGCCGGCTCACCGCCCAGGACCTCGGGCTCGACGCCTGCGCGCCGGTGTACGCCGGGCTCGAATTCGCCGCGACCCCCGAGGAGGCCGTCGACATCGTCAGCGGGCTGTGGCGCAAGGACTCCGGCAGCCACGCCGAGCTCCGCAAGATCGCCTTCACCCCGGCCGGGCTCGTGGTGCCCAGCCGGGACTGGCTCATCGGCCGCGCCGACGACCGGGTCGGCCGCGCCGAACCCGCCAACCGCGTGCCCCCGCAGGGCCGCCCCGCGGTACCCCGCCAGCGCGGCCAGGCCGCCGAGCGCGGGCCCGGCCAGAAGGTCACCGGCGGCGACATCTCCGCCCTCCGCTCGGTCGGCGAACTCTTCCGCACCCTCGACAACGCCTACGGCGGCGGCCACGCCCGGCAGGCCCTCGTGCGCTACCTGGAGCACGAGACCGAGCCGATGCTGCGCGGCACCTACGGCGAGCAGACCGGGCGGCGCCTGTTCGCCGCGGCGGCCGACCTCACCCGGCTCGCGGGCTGGACCTCGTACGACATCGCCGCGCACGGGCTCGCCCAGCGGTACTTCGTGCAGGCGCTCCGGCTCTCGCAGGCCGCCGGGGACCGGGCCTACGGCTCGTACGTGCTCATGACCATGAGCCGGCAGGCCGTCTACCTCGGGCACGGGCGGGAGGCCGTGCAGCTCGCGCGGGTGGCGCAGCAGGGGGTCGGGACCAGCGCGCCCCCTGTCGTGCAGGCGCTGCTGCACTCCGTCGAGGCGCGGGCGCACGGGGTGCTCGGGGAGGTGCGGGCGTGCACCTCGGCGCTCGTGCGGGCCGAACGCGCCCTCGAAACCGCGCGTGCCGGGGACGAAGTGCCGTACTGGGCGCGGTTCTTCGACGAGGCGCAGCTCGCCGACGAGTTCGGGCATGCGCATCGGGACCTTCAGCAGTTCCGTGCGGCCGCCCAACACGCGGAACGTTCCCTGCAGTTGCGGGCGCCCGCGTTCGCCCGAAGCCGGCTGTTCTGCCGGGTCGTTCTCGCCTCCGCCCGGCTCGGGCTCGGTGAGCTCGATCAGGCCTGTGCGTTGGGGGCGGAGGCGGCCGGGCAGGCCGTGGAGATGCGGTCGGTGCGGGCGGTCGAGTATGTGCGGGACTTCGAGCGGCGGCTTGAGCCGTACAAGGACGCGGCGCCGGTGCGGGGGTATCGCGACAAGGTCGCCGCGTTCGGGTAGCCCTTCGCCGCGGTGGTCGCGGTTCGTGGGGCCTGCGCGGCCTCGTTGTGGCTGGCCGCGCAGTTCCCCGCGCCCCTGAAAGAAGTCGGAGTCGCGCGGTTCCCCGGGCCCCCGAAAGAACGCGGCAGCGCAAGCCGGCGTACCCGTGGCGTGTGGACGAGGCCTGCCTGGATACCCGTCCGGCATCCGACGGCCTGTACGCACGGGAGGCCTTCCGTGGAATCCGACATCGCACACGCCACCGGCTCACCCGACCGGCACCACTCGGAGATCACTCTGCGGGTGAACGGCAAACCGCACACGCTCACCGTCGACCACCGGTCGGTGCTCCTGGACGTACTGCGCGAGGACCTCTCGCTGACCGGAGCCAAGAAGGGCTGTGACCACGGTCAGTGCGGTGCCTGCACGGTTCTGGTCGACGGCCGCCGGGCCAACGCCTGTCTGCTGCCCGCCGTCGCGCTCGACGGCGGCGACATCACGAGCGTCGAGGGACTCGGCGCGGACGGTGAGGAACTCCATCCGCTCCAGCGTGCCTTCCTGGACCGCGACGCCTTTCAGTGCGGCTACTGCACCCCGGGGCAGATCTGCAGCGCCATCGGCGCCCTCGCCGAGGCCGCCGCCGGCCATCCCTCCCACGTCACCGACCCCGGCGCCCCCTCGGGGCCGCCCGTCGCGCTGGACCGGGCGGAGATCCGTGAGCGGCTCAGCGGCAACCTCTGCCGTTGCGGCGCCTACCCGAACATCGTGGCAGCCGTCGAGGACGTGATCCCATGAAGCCTTTCGGTTATGTACGCGCGGGCAGCGTCGAGGAGGCGGCCGACGCGTACGCCTCGCATCCCGGCGCCCGGTATCTCGGCGGCGGCACGAACCTGGTCGACCTGATGAAGCTCGGCGTGGAGCAGCCGGCCACGCTCGTCGACGTCAGCCGGCTGCCCCTGGACGCGGTGGAAGAACTGCCCGACGGCGCGCTGCGGATCGGGGGCACCGTCCGCAACAGCGACCTCGCGGCCCATCCGTTGGTCCGCGACCGCTACCCGGTGCTCTCGCAGGCGCTCCTCGCCGGAGCCTCCGGGCAGCTGCGCAACATCGCCACCACCGCCGGCAACCTGCTCCAGCGAACCCGCTGCCCCTACTTCCAGGACACCGGCAAGCCGTGCAACAAGCGTGAGCCGGGCAGCGGCTGCGGTGCCCGGGACGGCGTCCACCGCGACCATGCTGTCCTCGGGCATTCCCCGCACTGCATCGCCACCCATCCGTCCGACATGGCCGTCGCGCTGGCCGCCCTCGACGCGCACGTCGAGCTGTACGGAGCCGACGGCGAACGTTCGGTACCCGCCGCCGAGTTCCACCGGCTGCCCGGTGACCACCCGGAGCGCGACACCGAGATCCGCCCCGGCGAACTCATCACCGCCGTAGTGCTGCCGGCCGCGGCGGCCGGGTTGCCGTCCCTCTACCGCAAGGCCCGCGACCGTGCCTCGTACGCCTTCGCCCTCGCCTCCGTCGCGGCGGTCCTGCGGGTGGACGGCGGTGTCGTACGGCACGTCGGTGTCGCCTTCGGGGCGCTCGCCCACCGGCCCTGGCGCGCCCGGCGCACGGAGGAGGCGCTGCTGGGTGCCGCGCCCACCGCCGCCGCCTTCGAGCGGGCCGTGGACCTGGAACTCGCCGCCGCCCAGCCCCTGTCCGACAACGCCTACAAGGTGCGCCTGGCCCGCGGCCTCGCCCTCGACGTGCTGAGCCGGCTGGCGCCGCCGACGACCAGCACCTGACAGGGCTTCCGCCCCGGCACCACGAGGAGGACTCCATGGCCGACACGCACACCGCACTGGGCGCGCCCGCCGAGCGCAGGGAAGGCCGCGAGAAGGTCACGGGCACGGCCCGCTACGCCGCCGAACACCATGTCCCCGGACGCGTTCACGCCTGGCCGGTCACCGCCTCGATCGCCTGCGGTTCGGTCCGCGCGATCGACGCCACCGACGCGCTGCGACTGCCCGGGGTCCTCGCCGTGCTCACCCACGAGAACGCTCCCCGGCTCGCCGACGCCGACGATCCCACGCTCGCCGTCCTACAGAACTCCCGTGTGCCGCACCGGGGTTGGCCGGTCGCCCTGGTCGTCGCCGAGACGCTGGAAGCGGCCCGGGCCGGCGCCGGCGCCGTAGGCGTCGGGTACGACGCGCAGGACCATGACGTGACGCTCACGGACAGCCACCCGGGGGCGTACGTCCCCGAGAAGGCCAACGGCGGATATCCCGGGCACCGGGACCGGGGCGACCCCGAGGACGCGTTCGCGTCGGCCGCGGTCCGCGTCGACGCCGCCTACCGTGTGCCGCCCCTGCACAACCACCCCATGGAGCCGCACGCGGCCACCGCCCAGTGGGACGGCAACCGGCTCGTCGTGTATGACTCCAGCCAGGGAACCACGGCCGTACGAGCCGCGCTGGCCGCGCTGTTCGAGCTTCCCGAGGAGCAGGTCACCGTCGTGTCCGAACACGTCGGCGGCGGCTTCGGGTCCAAGGGGACGGCCCGCCCGCACGTGGTGCTCGCCGCGATGGCGGCCCGGCGGACGGGACGCCCCGTCACCGTGGCCCTTCCCCGCCGCTCCCTGCCGGCCCTCGTCGGGCACCGCGCGCCCACCCTGCACCGGGTCCGCCTCGGCGCCGACGAGCAGGGCTCCCTCAGCGCCCTCCTGCACGAGGTCACCACGCACACGTCCCGTCTCAAGGAGTTCGTCGAGCAGGCCGCCGTGCCCGCCCGCGTCATGTACGCCTCACCCCACAGCCGTACGACCCACCGTGTCGTACCGCTGGATGTGCCGAGCCCGTCCTGGATGCGCGCGCCCGGCGAGGCACCCGGCATGTTCGCCCTGGAGTCGGCCATGGACGAACTCGCGGTCGCGCTCGGCATGGACCCCGTCGAGCTGCGCGTCGCCAACGAGCCCGGCACCGAACCGGACAGCGGCAAACCCTTCAGCAGCCGGCACCTGGTCGAGTGTCTGCGCGAGGGCGCCCGCCGCTTCGGCTGGGCGCACCGTGACCCGCGCCCGGGTCCGCGTTCCGCCGGCCCCTTGCTCGTGGGGCAAGGGGTGGCCGCCGCCGTGTACCCCGTGCTGATCCAGCCCTCCACCGCCACCGCGCAGGCGCTGCCGGACGGGAGCTTCACGGTACGGGTCAACGCGACCGACATCGGCACCGGTGCCCGTACCGTCCTCGCCCAGGTCGCCGCCGACGCCCTCGGCGTCCCGCTGGACCGGGTCCGTACCGAGATCGGCAACAGTGACCTGCCGTCCGCCTCCCTGGCCGGAGGTTCCTCCGGCACCGCCTCCTGGGGCTGGGCGGTGCACGAGGCCTGCACGCGGCTGCGCGCCGGCCTCGCGGAGCACACGGGGCCGCCGCCGCCCGGGCCGGGGCTCATCGCGAGCGCCGACACGGCAGGGAGCGCGGACGCCGACAGCGACTACGCGCGGCACGCCTTCGGCGCCCACTTCGCCGAGGTCGCCGTCGACACGGTCACCGGCGAGATCCGCGTCCGCCGCCTGCTGGGGGTGTACGCGGCCGGGCACATCCTCAACGCCCGTACCGCACGCTCCCAGTTCATCGGCGGAATGACGATGGGCCTGGGCATGGCCCTCACCGAGGGCAGCACCATGGACGCCGCGTTCGGCGACTTCACCGAGGCGGACCTGGCCGCCTACCACGTCCCCGTGCACGCCGACGTACCCGCCGTCGAGGCGCACTGGATCGACGAGGACGACCTCCACCTCAACCCGATGGGCAGCAAGGGCATCGGCGAGATCGGGATCGTCGGAACGGCGGCGGCCATCGGCAACGCGGTCCACCACGCCACCGGCGTCCGCTACCGCGAACTGCCCCTCACACCGGACCGCGTGCTAGCGGGCCTGCCGTCTTTCATGGGCATGGGGCCGTGAACGCGGAGGGATGCTCGCGGACGACGTCCCGCGCCGCCTTGTCATCCTTGTCGTCGCGCATTCGGGGTGCGCGGGACCGGGCGGCGGGGCCTCGCTAGGGGGCCTTATGCGGCGAGGGCATCCGCAGCAACGCGCAAGTCCGCGACCAGACCGGCGTACGCCGCCTCTCGATCGGTGGCCCGCAGGACGGCGGACGGGTGGACGGTCGCCACGACGCCACCGGCGGCAGGTGCCGCGTCGCCTTCCACGTCGGGCAGCGACAGCACCGCGCCGCGGTCCCTGGTCACCCGGAAGGACGGGCCGAGGAGCGCGCGGCCCGCCGTGGCGCCCAGCGCCACCACCAAGTCGGGGTGGACGAGCCGTAGTTCGGCGGCCAGCCAGGGGCGGCAGGCCGCTGCCTCGCGCAGGCTCGGTGGCTTGTGGATGCGACGCTTGCCTCGTTCGGCGGGGGTGAATTTGAAGTGCTTGACCGCATTGGTGACGTACGTCTTCTCGTCCCCGAGTCCCGCCTCGGCCAGCGCCTTGTGCAGCAGATGGCCGGCCGGGCCGACGAAGGGCCGGCCGGCCCGGTCTTCTTGATCGCCGGGCTGCTCGCCGACCAGCATCAGGCGCGCGGTGGCCGCGCCGGCGCCGAAGACGGTCTGCGTCGCGTCGCGGTACAGCGGGCAGCCATGGCATGCGGCGGCGGCCCGCCGGTGCGCGGGCAGACCGCCCCGGGGCGGTAGATACGGGGTCGCGTCGTAGTCGTCCGGTGCCACGGTCCACCTCCTGCTGTTCGGGTGTCGAGAGTCACCCCCCGCAGGTGGTACGCGGTCGTCCGCAGGGAAGTCCGCGGGCGGGATTCAGGCGCGCAGGGAAGTCCCCGGGCGGGGTTCAGGAGCGCATCGCGTCACGCGCCTTGTCCGTCATGGCGGCGAAGGGCCCGGTCAGAGCGAGCATGGCCGGCTTGCCCGCGGCGCCGGGGTGCGGGTGGGTCGGGGCGAGATGCTCCACCCTCGACAGACGCTGCCCCATGCCGCGCCTCTGTTCCAGGCTGCACTGGGCCACAAGCGCCGGGAACTCCTCGGCCTCCTCGTGGTCCGCGTGCTCACTGACGGCCTGCTCAAACTCGGCGACGAGGCGCTCGAAGTCCGGGCTGGACACGTCCATGCCCTCCAGTTGCTTGAGGACCTTGGCGGCCTCGGCCTCCTCGTGGTTACGGGCCTCGGCTTCCTCGTCGCCCGCCGTCTTCTTCGCCACCGGGCGGACGACCAGCTCCTCGGCGGCCTCGTGAACGGCCAGCAGCGCGCGCAAACCGTCGAACGCCGCCTTCCGGGTCTTGCCCTGGCTGTTCCTGACTTCCGTGAACAACTCCCTTGTCCTGGCGTGCTGTTCGAGGAGCAGGGCCACGATGTCCCCCTCCGGCAACTGTGCCGCGGCAGCCCGCTCGCCCTGAGCCGTCCCCATAGGAAACTCCTCACTCCAGTCCGACGCACCTGCCGACCCCGGACCGTCTACTCGGTGGCAACGACGGCAACGTTCGCAACGGTGCACTTTTCGTCCCCCCGGGTACCCCTGGGCGCTCGGACAAACGCCCTGGACCCGGAAGCCGTTGGGGCCCGCCTCGGCACCGACTGCCGCCCACCCTGCCCGTTCCGCATGTCCGCCTGGGTCGCCGGCGCCCTGTTCTGCGGATACGCCGCGGCACCCCGCGCCACCCGACTGGCAGCCGGTGCGCTGAGCGCCGTGACGATCGCGGACTGGCTCCCGTACGCGTGCAGCCTCACTCAGCAGCAGGCCGAGGGATGACCGCGTGGACGAGGACGCGGGCGGCTCCCCGGCATCTGTGGCCAGGCCGATCCGGGGTAGCCGGTGACCATGACGACAGGCGTGACGCTGGGGGTGGAGGAAGAGTTCTTGCTGCTCGACAGCCGGACCGCGCTGCCGGCGTCACGCGTCGGCCGGCTCCGGAGGGCGGCGCGGCGAGAGCCCGGACTCAAGCAGGAGGAAGTCGAGACCGAACTTCTGCAGGCCATGGTGGAGGTGGCGACCCCGGTCTGCTCCGACCTCGACGAGGTCGCCCTGCACCTCAGCCGGTTCCGGCGCTCGCTGAGCGCGACGGCACACCGTGTGGACTGCCGACTGGCCTCAACCGGCGGCGCACCCCTGATGGGGGAGACGAGAGTGCCGGTCACCGGTACGCCGCGCTACCGGGAGATGCGCGCGGCCGCGACGCAACTGGTGGACGAGCAGCTGATCTGCGGCACGCACGTGCACGTCGCCGTCCCGGACCGCCAGGCCGGCGCCGCCGCGCTCGGCCGGCTGCGCCCGTGGCTGCCGGTACTGGTGGCGCTGGGCGCCAACTCCCCGTTCTGGAACGGGCGCGACACCGGGTTCGCCAGCTGGCGCACAGTGGTTTTCGGTCGCTGGCCGGTCAGCGGCCCTCCCCCGTTCTTCTCCGGCGCCGCCCACTACGAACAGCAGGTGGCCGCTCTGCTGGATACCGGTGTGATAGCCGACCGGCACCAGCTCTACTGGCACGCCCGGCTGTCCGACGCGTATCCGACGCTGGAGGTCCGGGCGCCCGACGTCCAACTGGACGTCGAGAGCGCCGTCACCATCGCCGGGATCGCCCGCGGACTGGTGGTGACCGCTCTGCGCGAGGGCCGTCGGGGCGCCCGCCCCCTGAATCCGTCGCCGGGCATCCTTCAGGCAGCGGGCTGGCACGCCGCTCGTCGCGGACTGAGCGCCGACCTGGTCGACCCGCGCACGGACAGACCTTCGCCTGCCGCCGACGTGGTCGGCGCGCTGCTGGCCCACATCACGCCCGCCCTCAAGGAACTCGGTGACGTCGACCGGGTGACAGCCGGTGTGCGACGGCTTGTCGACGGGGGCACAGGGGCCACCAGGCAGCGGGCCGCGCTCTCCCGAGGCGGCACCAAGGGCCTGCTCGACCTGATAGCGCCCGAGCCCGCCGAACCGGACGGTACAGCGCGCCCTTGAAGGCCGTGGCCAGTGTGTCCGAAGGGTTCGGCGGAGACTGCCCTCAACTCCCCGACCCCGCTCAGGCGGCCTGTGTCGTCGGCAAGGGGTCTGCCCTGTGCATCGGGTTCGCCGCGCCCAGGTCCGTCAGGATCGCCGACGAAGCCCGGTGGCCGGAGTGCAGGGCACCCTGGACCGTGCTCGTGTCCCGGTGGTCGCCGCACACGTACAGGCCGGCCAACAGGCGTACGGGGCGCCGTAGATCGTGCGGCGGTCGCATGACGGGCACGGCCGTGGGGGTGTGGTGCACGGCGAGGGTTTCCCAACGGGTGGTCGAGGTGCCGTAGAGGCGGGACAGATGCATGCGTACGGCGGTCTCGACGTCCGGTGGGGGAGGGCCCAGGACCGTTGAGGAGACGAGTGCGCGGCCGGCCGGGGCCCGGCTCGGGTCGACCTCGCTGACGATCGACGTGTGGGCGACCGGGCCGCCGCGGTCGGAGTCCAGGAGGAGGGCGGCCCCGGTCGTGGGCGGGTCGTCGGTCGTGTGGTGGACCACCGTCACCGGGTGGAAGTCCGGTACGCGCAGGCCGGGCAGGAGTTCGGCCGCCGCGCGCGCGTCCGTCGCGACCAGGACCGCCCGGCAGCGGATCTCGCCGTGCTCGGCCGTGGTCACCGACGTCGTCGATACGGCCGTCACGCGCACGCCGGTGTGCACGGTGCCCGGCGGCAGTGCGGCGGCGAGCACCTCGGGCAGCATCTCCGCGCCGCCCTCCGGCACGCACAGCCGTCCACCCGCGAAGGCCCGCAGCGCGAGGTCGGCGCACCGGCTGGAGGTCGTCAACTCCGGGTCGCACAGCAGCGCGGCGAGGAGGGGGCGCAGGAACCCGTCAATGGTGCGGGCGGGCACTCCGCGGGCCGCGAGCGCCTGTCCGGCCGCCAACTCGGGCCGGGACAGGAGTCGTTCGACCGGCGTGCTCGCCAACCGGGTCAGCGCGGTGCTGAGGCGCGCCTGGTCGACGGGGCCGCCGAGGGGGGCGGTGGAGCGGGGCCTGGGCACGGTCGAGGAACCCGGGGCGACCGCGGCCCGGTCTTTGAGCGTGGGGCCGCCCCAGGAGGAGTCCGCCCGGTTCCGGGGCGTCAGCGCGCCCCAGGGTGAGCTTGCCCGCTCCTTGAGGGCCGCCCAGGACGCGCCGGTCAGCCCGCCCGGGGACGCGGACCGGTCCTTGGAGGCGGCGGCGCCCATGGAGGTTCCCGTGTGGTCCTCGGGCGCGGAGCCGCCGCCCGGGGTTCCTGCCCCGCTCGTGGGGACGGGCCCGTGCGCGGGGATGTCTGTCCGGTTCCGGGGTGTCGGTTCGGGTTCGGTGCCGGAGGTTCCCGTGCCGTCCTTGCGTGTCGCCTGGTTCCCGGCGGCGCCGGTCCGGTCCCTGGAAGTGAGCCCTTCCGCGGGGGCTCCCATTCGGTCGCGGGATGCCGCCCCGCCCTCGGAGACTCCCGCCGGGTCCCTGAGCGCCGCCCCGCTCCTGGCGGCGACCGCCCTGTCCCGGGCGGCGTTCGCGCCGCTCACGGGCGCCGCCAGGAGCGGGGCGGCGCTCAGG
>NZ_JBXVPZ010000227.1:0-15378 GCF_057961495.1 Streptomyces sp. P5F9
ACCACGGACCTGATGAAGAGTGAGACCCCGATGACCACCACCACCCTCCCCGTCCTCGTCGTCGGCGCGACCGGCTCCCTCGGCGGCAAGGTCGTCGACGAACTGCTCAAGCGCGGTAAGAACGTCCGTGCCCTGGTCCGGCCGACCACCGACGCGGGCAGGCTCGAAAGCCGGGGTGTCGAGATCGCCCGCGGCGACATGCTCGACCTCGACTCGCTGGTCGCCGCCATGAACGGCGCCGATGCCGTCATCACCACCGCCGCCGGCTACACCCGCGGCGGCGAGAACGCGCACGACATCGACACCGTCGGCAACGCCAACCTCGCCGAGGCCGCCCACCGCACCGGCATCCGGCGGTTCGTCCTGACCAGCATCCTCACCAGCGACCAGACGCCCCAGGTCCCGCACTTCTGGCACAAGAAGCTCGCCGAGGACAAGCTCGAACAGCTCGGCGTCCCGTTCGTCGCACTGCGGCCGGGAGCGTTCCTCGACCAGATCGCGACCATGGCGGGCGACCCGATCGACAAGGGCCGCCTGACGTGGATCGGCAAGGCCACCGTTCCGCTGACCTTCGTCCACACCTCCGACCTCGCGGCCTACCTGGCGGCCGCCGTCGACGCCGAGGCCGACAACGGTGAGCGCATCGACATCGGCTGGGACCGTCCGGTCAGCATGCGCGAGATGGCCGACCTGATGGGCAGCCGGGCCGGAAAGAAGATCAAGGTGTGGGCTGTCCCTTCCGCCGTCGCCCGCGCCGCAGGAGCCGTCGCCGGTCGCTTCATGCCTCTGGTCAAGGACATGGCCGCGATGTTCAGCTGGTTCGACAGCGGCCGCTACGTCGCCGACCCCCGCCGCCAGGAGCAGCTGTTCGGCCCCGCCCCCACCGCCGAGGACGTCCTCGGCCGGTACACCGACGAACTGGGCACGACGCAGCACCGGTGACCGGCCCGCGTGCCGGGCCGACTCCAGCCAGGCCAGGAACCTGCGCAGGTGGGGCGGGGGACTCTAACCCACGGCCGACGGTTCATGAATCCTTTGAGGATCTTGCCGATCCTTGCCGATCAACGTCGATCCGTGGCGTTTGCGCAGGTCAGATACGTTCATCCGGGTCCCGCGGAAGCTCAGCCCAAAGGCTCATCGGACGATCTGGTAGCGGTGTTCGGGGCGGCCTGCGGCTCCGTAGCGGAGTTCGAGCCGGACCATGCCCTCCCGGACAAGGTAGGAGAGATACCGCTGAGCCGTGGCGCGGGAGACGCCGGTGAGTTCGGCGGCCTGGGCCGCGGACAGGGGGTCGTGGGCGGTGCGCAGGACCTGGTGCAGGAGGGCGAGGGTGGGTGCGGAGTGCCCCTTGGCGGGGACGCGGGGGACAGCCGGTGGCCGGGCGGCGCTGAAGAGGGCGTCCACGTCGGCCTGGTCGGTGCGCGGGGCGAGGCCCAACGCGGCTACGCGGTGCTGGAGTTCGCGGTAGGCGGTGAGCCGCTCGGCCAGGTCGGCGGAGCCGAACGGCTTGACCAGGTAGCCCACGGCGCCGAGCTTCATGGCGGTCCTGACCGAGGTGATGTCCCGGTCGGCGGTGATCATGATGACGTCGGGGCGGGCGCCACCCTCGTCCGAGCTGAGCCGCCGCAGCACGTCGAGCCCGCTGCCGTCGGGCAGGAAGACGTCGAGCAGCAGCAGGTCGGGGTGGAGGGCGCGCACCGCGTCCAGCGTCTCGGCCACCGTCGCCGCCCGGCCGACCACCTCGAAGTCCTCGATGCGGGACGCGTAGTCGCAGTGGATGTGACTGACCCGGAAGTCGTCGTCCACCACCAGGGTCCGGATCATCCGCGGTCACCTCCGGTCGTCGAGGCCGTCGTGAACTGTGCGTCGCGTGGCACGGGAGTGGCGTCCGGCAGGGGCAGTACGACGGTGAAGACCGCGCCCGGCCCCTCGCTGACCGTGATCGTCCCGCCGTGCCGCTGGGTCAGCCGGTGGACGAGGGCCAGGCCCAGCCCGCGCCGGGCGGTGCCCCGGTCGGGCCGGGTCGACCAGCCGTCCTCGAAGATCGACTCGGTGGCGCCCGGCGGGATCCCCGGGCCGCTGTCGGCGACCCGCACCATCACCAGGTCGACGGCCTCGACCAGCGAGAGCAGCACTTTCCGGCCACCCGCCGGGGGCGGTCCGCCGGAGGCCGCGTCGATCGCGTTGTCCAGCAGGTTGCCGACGATGGTCAGCAGCCGGCGCAGATGCGGCGGGTCCTCGCCGAGCGCGGAGTCCTCACTGAGCACCATCCGTACCCCGCGTTCCGCGGCCACCGTGGTCTTGGCGACGATCAGTCCGACGAGCAGCGCGTTGCCGATCCGTTCGCGTACGGACTCGGTCAGCGCCTGGTCTGCGCCGGCCGACTCCACGGCGTACTCGAAGGCGGCGTCGTGGTCTCCGATGTCCAGCAGCCCGGCCACGGTGTGCATGCGGTTGGTGAACTCGTGCTGCTGGGCGCGCAGGGCGTCCGTCAGCCCCCGCACCGAGTCCAGCTCACGCAGCAGTCCGATCAGCTCGGTGCGGTCGCGCACGGTGACCACCGCGCCCAGTTCGCGGCCGTGCAGCGTCACCGGCATCCGGTTGACCACCAGGCAGTGGTCGTCGGTCAGCACGTTGATGTCGGTGCCTGTCAGGGTGCCGTCCAGGGCGCGGCGCAGCCGCCCGTCGGGCAGCACCTCGTCGAGCCGGCTGCCGAGCGCCGTGCCGAGGCCGAGCAGAGTGCGGGCCTCGTCGTTGACCACGGTGATCCGGCCGTCGGGAGCGAAGGCGAGCACGCCCTCCCGGATGCCGTGGAGCATGGCCTCGCGATCCTGGAACAGTCCGGCGATCTCTTCCAGCTCCAGCCCGAAGGTGGACCGCTTCAGCCGCCTGGCCAGCAGGAACGCGGCAGCCGAGCCGAGTGCGACGGCGATCGCGCTGTACAGGCCGAAGGTGGGCAGCTCCCGCCACAGCTCGCCGAGCACATCGTGTTCCGGGATGCCCGCCGAGACCTCGCCGACCAGCTTGCCCGTGGGCCCGTACAGCGGAGCCTTGCCGTTGGCGGACCGCCCGGTCGCGCCTTGGTCGGAGCCGACATGGGGACGGCCGTCGAGAACCACGATCGGATCGCCCACCGGCTCGCCGATCAGCGCCGGGTCGGGGTGCGAGTGGCGGACGCCCCGTAGGTCGATCACGACCACGTACGACGCCCCCGACGCCTTCCGTATGCGTTCGGCGACCGTCTGCACGACGTCGCCGCCACCGCCGTACTCCATGGTGTGCCGGATCTGCGGGTCGGCGGCCGTGGTCTGTGCGATGTCCAGTGCCCGCTGCTCGTAGGCACGGTCGATCTCGGCCCGCTGGGCGAACGCGAACAGGACGAAGCCGATGGCTCCGGTGAGGGCCAGGATGGCCAGCTGGTTGGCCAGGATCCGCGCGGAGAGCCTCCCCTTCCCGCCGCGGCCGATCCGGATTCGGATGGGCATCACAGGTGACTTCGCCCTTGTCGTACGTCCGGGCCCGGCCCCTTCGCCGTACCCGTGGTGGCGTGATTGTGTCCCATCGCCGACATTCTGCCCACCCCCGAACCGCTGAGCAGAATGCGCAGAACCCCCGTTAACACGACTAACGCGGGATACGTCTGAAACAGCGACGTAACACCACGAGGCCTTTAGCGTCTGCCTTCCTCGAACTCCGAGGGCTTCCGGGATTGGGAAGGAGACAGCCTCAGATGGCTTCGCGAAACGACGTCGCGACGGGCCCCGTCACCGAGACGGCCGGCCAGGACAGCGCGCGAGTCGAGATCTCAGGACTCACCAAACGGTTTCTGACCCCCGCGGGTGAGGTGTTCACGGCACTGCGGGACGTCTCGTTCACCGTGGAGCCGGGCCAGTTCTGCGCGGTGGTCGGCCCGACCGGCTGCGGCAAGTCGACGACGCTGAGCATGGTGTCCGGGCTCGACCGGCCCAGTGAGGGCTCGGTCAGAGTCGGCGGCCGTGAGGTGGACGGCGTCACCGACGGCGTCAGCTTCATGTTCCAGACCGACGCCCTGCTGCCCTGGAAGACGGTCCTCGGCAACGTCCTGATGGGCCCCGTCTTCCGCAGGGTGCCCAAGCAGCGGGCCCACGCCTCGGCACGCGACTGGCTGCGCCGGGTGGGCCTGACGGGGTTCGAGGACCGCTACCCGCACCAGCTCTCCGGCGGCATGCGCAAGCGCGTGGCGATGGCCGCGGCGCTGATCAACGAACCCAAGATCCTGATCATGGACGAGCCGTTCGGCGCCCTGGACGTGCAGACCAAGGCGATCATGTCGACCGAACTCCTCGGCCTGTGGGAGCAGATCCGTCCGTCGGTCGTCTTCATCACCCACGACCTCGACGAGGCCGTGGCGCTCGCGGACCGGGTCGTCGTCATGACGTCCAGCCCGGGCTC
This sequence comes from Streptomyces sp. P5F9, assembly GCF_057961495.1. Lineage (NCBI taxonomy): Bacteria > Bacillati > Actinomycetota > Actinomycetes > Kitasatosporales > Streptomycetaceae > Streptomyces > Streptomyces sp. P5F9. The sequence goes on from NZ_JBXVPZ010000227.1 coordinate 4,432, forward strand.
GGTCAAGGCGGTCTTCGACATCGACCTGCCGCGCCCGCGCGGCGCCGTCCAGGAGATCCGCTTCCAGCCCCGCTTCATCGAACTCCAGCACCAGATCTGGGACTGCCTGCGTGAAGAGGTGGAGCGCGCCTACGCACGCACCGCAGGAGGTACGGCATGAGTACGACGTCCACCGTTCCCGCCGCCCTGACCAAGGACGGCTCCCTGGCCTCGGCCAAGGCCACCGCCAAGCGAGCCGTCCGCCGGCGCACGCTCCTGGTGTGGGCGGGCCGCATCGGGCTCGCGGTCTTCGTCCTCGGTGGCTGGCAGGCCTTCACCGCCTGGGGGATCGTCGACCCGTTCTTCTTCGGGCAGCCGTCCGGCATCGCCAAGCGGCTGGTCGACCTCTTCCGGCACGGCACCGAGTTCGGGTCCTTCTACTCGAACATCTGGACAACGATCCAGGAGGCGCTCGTCGGCTTCGCCCTCGGGGCCGTCACCGGGGTGGTCTTCGGCGTCGCGCTCGGCCAGAGCCGCTTCCTCGCCGACGTGCTCGGCCCCTACATCAAGATGGTCAACGCGATCCCGCGTATCGTCCTCGGCTCGATCTTCATCGTCGCGTTCGGCATCGGCGTGCTGCCGAAGATCCTGCTCGCCGCGGTGCTGGTGTTCTTCATCGTCTTCTTCAACGCCTTCCAGGGCGTCCGCGAGGTCGACCGCAACATCCTCGCCAACACCAGGGTCCTGGGCGCCTCGCAGCTGCAGATCATCCGGCACGTCACCGTGCCCTCCGCACTCACCTGGATCATCGCCAGCCTGCACAGCGCCTTCGGCTTCGCCATCGTCGGCGCGCTGGTCGGCGAGGTGCTCGGCGCACAGAGCGGCCTCGGCCTGGTCATCAAGACCGCGCAGAACAACTTCGACCCCAACGGCGTGTTCGCCACGATGCTCGTCATCTCGGTCATCGTGCTCGGCGCCGAGTGGCTGATCGGCAAGCTCGAACACCGGCTGCTGTCCTGGCGTCCGCCGGCCCCGACCGAGGCCGCCAACGCCATCTGACGCCTCCTCCCCCACTTCGTCCCAGAACCCTCAGCAAAGGAATGTGATCAGCCATGTCCAGACGACCCGTCGCCGTCGCCGCGTCCGTCCTCGCCGTTCTCGCCCTCGGCGCCACCAGTGCCTGTTCCGGCAACTCCTCGGCCTCGACCGGCGGTTCGGGCTCCACGCCGACCGTCAAGCTCATGGCCGGCGGCCTCGACAAGCAGATCTACCTGCCGTACCAGCTCGCCCAGCAGCTCGGTTTCTACAAGAAGTACGGCGTCAACGTCGAACTGAGCACCGAGCAGGACGGCGGCGTCGGCGCCGAGGACGCCATGGCCTCCGGGCAGGTGGACATGGCCGGCGCCTGGTACGTCCACACCATCGACTTCCAGGTGAAGGGCAAGGCGGTCGAGAGCCTCGTCCAGTTGTCCGGCGCGCCGGGCGAGCGGGAGATGTGTGTCCCGAAGAGCGGCGTCCACTCCGGCGCGGACTTCAAGGGGAAGACACTCGGCGTCACCGACATCGGGTCGGGCACCGACACACTCACCCAGTTCATCGGCGCACAGAAGGGCGTCAAGGCCAGCCAGTTCAGCCGGATCGGCGTCAGCCAGGGCTCGACGGCCATCGCAGCGCTGCAGAACGGCAAGACCGCCTGCGTCATGACGACGCAGCCGACGGTGGCCGCGATCGAGAAGAAGGGCATCGGCACCTCCGCGATCGATTTGGCCACCACCGCGGGCGCCACGAAGGCGCTCGGCGGCACCTGGCCGGCAGCGACCGTCCTCGCCCAGACCAGCTGGGTCAACTCGCACAAGGCCGCGGCGCAGAAGGTTGTCGACGCGCTTGTCGCCACCATGCACTGGATCAACACGCACAGCGCGGCCGACATCGCGAACAAGCTGCCGCAGTCGTACGTGTCGAACCAGCTGGTCACCAAGGCCGACTACATCAAGGCCCTGGACCAGGACAAGGGACAGTTCCTCCCGGACGGCATCATGCCGGCCGGCGGCCCGAAGACCGTTCTGGCGACCGAGGAACTCGTCGGCCACGCGACCTCGAAGGTGAACCTCGCCACGACGTTCACCAATGAGTTCGCCCTGAAGGCCAACAAGACCGAGGGCTTCAAGACGACCACGACCCCGGCCGGGCCGAACGGCTGAGCGTGTGCCATGCCCAAGGCCGCCCAGCTGACTGCCAGTTGGGCGGCCATCCGGCTTTCCCTAGCGGAAAGGTCAGCGGACCGGCAGCACGGTGGTGTGTTCCTCGCGGACGGCCTGAAGGGAGCGGGGGTCGAGGCCGAGGAGGTTCAGGATCGTCGGTGCGATCTGCTTGGTCTGTACGTGCGCGGAGTCGCGTACGCCGTCCGGGACGGATGCGCCGGACACGACGAGGGGTACGGCGAGGTCGTCGGAGTGGCCGCCGCCGTGCTCGGCGATCTTCTTGGTGCCGCCGGTGTAGACGACGCCGTACTGCGCGACTCCGAAGAGGTCCGGGACCCGGGCGTCGCCGGCCTTGACGTGGAAGTAGTCGGCGGCGGCCCGGCCGGCGTAGACCTTGCTGAGCCCGCTGTGGGTGTAGGCCTTGGGCTTGGCGTTGATGTCGGTGCCGGTGCCGTTCTGCGCGAGCAGGTACTTCTTGGCGAAGGCGGTGGCGGCCGGGGAGCGGTCGGAGAGCCAGAGCAGCATGGCGTCGTCGTCCACGGCGTGCGTCACCAGGTCGGCGGCGTCGGGGTGGAGCTTCTTCCAGGCGGCGTTGAGGCCGTCAAGGAGCGGGCCGTCGGCGACGCGGGTGAGCGCGGCGGGGTCGGTGGGCGACTGGCCGTGCTTGGCGGAGAGGATGACGGTGGTGCTGCCGGAGAGGTGCCGTTTGCCGATCTCGGCGGTCAGCGCGCCGATCTCGTCGTTGACGTAGTCGAGGTTCTTCACCAGCAGCGGGCCGGGGACGTTCTTGGCGGTGTAGCCGCCGGTGAGGCCGTCCGAGGCGGGGAGCTTCTGCGCGGTGGAGACCGACTGGAAGTTGAGGCCGAAGATCGCCGGGGTGCCGACCTTGTGGGTGCGGCTGTGGTCGTAGCCGTCGATCTCGTTGAGGACGGCCTTCACCTTGTAGGTGTCGTACTGCTCGGTGGCCTTGTTGTCCGTGGTCCAGTCGTTGCCGGCGGCGTAGCCGAGGGCGTCGCTGTTGATCTCCGGGGTGAACAGGTCCTGGACGCCGGTGCCCGAGGGGCCGTTGAGGATCTCGTAGGCGGCGTGCTTGTCCGACCAGGCGGTGCGCAGTCCCGCCTGGCGGGCCACCTCGAAGATCGTGTTCACCTTGAGGTAGGAGTGCGGGTACACCGGCTTGCAGGTCTTCGGGTCGACGGGCAGCTTCGACGCGTTGATCAGGCTCTCCGGGTGGCCGGTCATCGACAGGATGCTGTCCGGCAGGCCCGCGAGGCCCTGACCGGCGTCGATGGACGCCTGGTTCCTGTCCAGGTCCTCGGTGAGGTCCACCTCGACGCCGGGCTTGACGCCCTTGCAGCTCGTGGTTCCCGCCGGGAGGAGCGCGGCGTTGTAGGTGTCGTCGTAGTAGACGCCCGTGGTGCCGGGGCTGCCGCCGGTCGCCTGGGCGACCATGCCGGGGAAGGAGTCGGACGGCGTGGTGGTGCTGGCGTGGGTGTACTCCACGCCGGCGCCGACCAGCCTGGCCAGCGCGGAATTCGGGTGCCTGGCGGTGTACCAGGCCAGGTCCGACTGGTGCAGCCCGTCGACCGACACCAGCAGGACGTGCCGGGTGGCGGCCGGGTGGTGGGAGGCCGCGAACGCGGCGGGCTGGGCGGCGGTCACCCCGGCGAGGACTCCGGTGGCGGCGAGGACGGCTGCGGGCCTGACGTGGCGTCTGGACATCTGGTCTCTCCCGGGTGTTCGGGGCGGGCGGCGGGTGCCGGGCCCATCAGAGGCCCGCCTCGTGTACCGGAAACGGCGCAGGTGTGAACACGCCCGGAAGGAGCGGTCGGGGCTTCACCAAGCAGGCCTGGTTTTCCCCAAGAAGAAGAGACACCCGACTGATCCACGGCGGATTCGACCGCTCTTGAACACCGGGCCACTTTCTTGTGACGCTCTCACCTCATCCGGACGAACCTGAAGCGCCATTCTTTCTTCTACATGATGTAGTAGCTGAGTATGGAGAAGGTGGATCTGGCCGCTCATACCGTCGACACGGGAGTGTGGCGGCGCTACACGCGCCCGCCCTCCGCCGGCCGGCCGCGGGCTTCCGGCGACTCTGACAGCCCCCAGCAGTGGCACCGGGGCATGACGCTGATCGGCACGATCAGCCTGTTCATCGGCACCCGCTCGGCCTGGACCCAGGCGATGCTCTCCGATCCGCCCGTCGCCGCGGTCATCTCCGTCTGTTACGCCGGGATCCTCGTGTGCGGGGTACTCGCGCTCGCCGTACGAGGGCGGCACGCCCTGGTCCGGGTGGACGCCGGAGTTCTCGTCCTCGCGGTGGCCCTGGTGGTCTGCGGTTACTGGCTGAACCACATCGGCACCGACGAGGGCGTACTGACCGCACAGGCCGCGAACCAGATCGCGCACGGCCTCCCCGTCTACGGACAGCCCTGGCCGTGGCTGTTCGGCACGTCCAATTCCGGCCTGACCAAGACGATGTCCGGCTCGGCGGACTACACGTACGGCTATCCCCCGCTGACCGCCCTGCTCGCCGCGCCGGTCCACGCCCTTCTGCACACTCCGGCAGCCGCAACCCTCGTCACCACGGGGGCACTGATCGCCGGAACGGTCACGCTGTGGCTGCTGCTGCCCGCCCCCTGGCGGTCGGCGGCCACCGCCGTGTGCCTCGGCTTCGGCATCCTCCCCGGCTACGCCCGCTCCGGCTACCCGGCGATCGTCGCCCTGGCCCTGCTGATCCCGGTGACGGTCTACTGGCCGGCCACCGGAGCGGGCGGACGTCTGGGACGCAGCGGCGTGCTGCGGGCGGTGTGCCTGGGGGCCGCCTGCGCCGCCCAGCAACTGGCCTGGTTCTACGCCCCGTTCCTGCTGATCGGCCTGTACGCGGTACGGCGTCGCGAACTCGGGGCCCGTCCCACGGCGGCCGTACTGGCCCGTTTCGCCGGAGTCGCCGCACTGACGTGGGCGGGCATCAACGCCTACTTCGCCGCCCAGGGCTTCTCCGCCTGGCTGCACGGACTGCTGCTGCCCCTCACCCAGAAGGCGATCCTGCACGGCCAGGGCCTGATGGGCATCTCCTACTACTTCACCGACGGCAGCAGCCGCCTCGACTACTACTCCTACGCCAGCGAGCTGCTCCTCGTCGGCCTGCTCGCCGCGACCCTGCTGTTCGCCCGCCGCCTGGGAGCGGCTCTGACCGTCCTGCCCTGGCTGTCCTTCTACCTCGCCACCCGCTCCCAGGACGGCTACTTCCTGATGATGACCCCGCTGTGGTTGGCCGCCGCAGCGACGGCCCCTTCCTCGGCCCTGGCCCATGCCTGGCAACCACGTATCCCTCGCCTCACCAACCGCCCCGCCAAGGCCGCCGTGGCGATGGCTCTGGTGACCCCGGCGCTGCTGTGTGCCTGCGTCGCCGCCGCCAGCCCGCCGCCCCTGCGTATGGCCCTCACCACTCACCTCACCGGCCGGTCCCACCCCGCCGTCACCTCCGTCACGGTGCGCGCGGCCAACACCACCGGCACCGCCCTCACCCCGCACTTCGCCAGCCGCCTCGGCCAGGGCGCCTCCAACTGGTGGACCATCACCTCGGGCCCCGCCACCCTCGCCCCGCACAGCACGGCCGTGTACGTCGTACGGCCGGCCGGCGGCCACCGCGCCCTGCCCGGCGCGAACCGACGCATGTACCTCATCGCCGTGACCGGCACACCCATGACGATCAGCACCGCACGCATCGAGGTCACCAAGCAGGCCCTGAACCGGTGAGGAGCAGCCGAACGGGAACTGGGCGCCTGCACACCCGAGCCGGTCAGCCCGTCCGCCGAGTGCCTCAGCCGCCCGCGCCGGACCGTGGAGGCTACGACCGAGACCGGGCGGGGCGCCGACGCTCCTGGACATGGGCGTACGCCATCAGGCCGATCAGGACCGTCAGGAGTACGGCCGACGAACCCGGTGTACCGAGGTCGAGGCCGCCCTTGGCGACCGGCTTGGTCAGGAAGTCGCCGGCGGTGGCGCCGAGCGGACGGGTCAGCACGAAGGCGATCCAGAACAGCAGCACGTCGGGCACCGCGGGCGCCTTCATCAGGGCGACGAGCACCAGCAGCACGCCGGTCACGAGCGCGGCCCCGCCCGCGTAGCCGAGACCCGAGCTGTCCGACAGGAAGTCGCCCATGGATGTGCCGAGGGTGTTGGAGACGAGGATCGCCGACCAGAACAGCGCCTCCCCGCGGAAACTGACGATGTCCCGGATAACGAACGTCATCCCGGTCAGCTTCCACACGGCGAAGACGACGACCAGGATCGAGATCAGGATCGCCGCGCCGGTCGGGTAGCCGAGGCCGAGACCCTGCGGCCCCCAGCCCAGTGAAGTGGCGCCGTTCGCAAGGTACTTGGTGCCGGCGTCGCGGTTCATGAAGTCGGACATCGTGGTGCCGGCCATGCTGGTCGACAGGATGACCGTCCAGTAGAAGAACGGGTTGTAGCGCCTTGAGCGCAACTGCACGACCAGGGTGACCACGAAGATCGCGAACAGTGCGATCGTGGTGAGGAAGTAGCCGAGCTTCAGGGTCTGGGCGAAGAGGTCGCCGGCCGTCTCGCCCAGGGTCGTCGCCGCGATCTTCATGATCCAGAAGGCGAGGGTGACCTCGGGCAGTTTCTTCATCACCGACTTGGCGGTGGCCGCCGTCCGCGAGTGCGTCCGGGCAACATCGGTGTCGGTGAGGGCTTTCGGAATCTCCAAGGTGACGGACACTCCTGTGCTTTGTGGGGGGTATGGAAGGACGCCCGTTCCCGCGAAGGAAACTGGCGCCCTGTCAACGCGTGGTCCGGCCGCGGAAGACGGCCGTGATGTCCGACTCTGTCGATCAATTCCTGAACGCTTCCTGAACGCCTCCGCGCTGTTCAGGCCACCTGTCCCGCGACGGGCTCCCGGTCGATGACGTCCTTGCGGGTCACCGTCAGATACACCACCATGCCGAGGATGACCGCCAGGAAGAGGACGCTCGTGACGACGGTGCCGAGTCCGAGGCCGCCGTCGCCGGTCGGCTGGGAGAGGTAGTCGCCGATCGAGGCGCCCAGGGGGCGGGTGAGGATGTAGGCGATCCAGAAGCTCCACACGGCGTCCAGGCCGAGGGTGAAGTGGGCGATGCCCACGGCGGCGATGGCGAGGGCGAACAGGACCGCGGAGAGCCAGTAGCCGAGGCTCATGCGCTCGGAGACCAGGTCTCCGGCCGCGGTGCCCAGGGCGAAGGTGAACAGCACGGCCAGCCAGTAGAAAGCCTCACGGCTGGTGGTGTCGATGCTGTGGATCGACAGGGTCCGCTCCCGCCGGTACCAGACGACGAACACGACGGCGAGGATGATCCCGAACACCGTGGTGGTGGTCTCCAGAGCGACGCCCATGTTGTCGGTGAGGTTGTCGCTGATCAGGGTGCCGACCACGCTGATCAGGGCGACGGCGAGCCAGTACACGCCCGCGCGGTACGCGGTCGTACGGAACTGGACGACCAGGGCGACCGCGAGCAGCGCGCTCATCAGCACCGAGACGCCGGTCAGGCCGAGCCCGGCCTTCTCGTTGAGCAGGTCGGCCGCGGTCTCGCCGACCGTCGTGCACAGGACCTTGATGATCCAGAAGTAGACGGTGATCTCGGGGACTTTGTTCAGGCGAAGGCGGTGCGCGTGCCGGCTGGGACCGTTGGCGTCCCGTGCGGCTTCCGGTGTGCCGGACAGTTCGTAGGTCATGGGACACGACCGTGCCAGTGGATACCTGAACGCATCCTGACCGCGCGTGCTGATCACCTGCCCCACACGTACCGTCCGAGAAGGATGCCCTCATGTACATCCACCTGTCCCACCTGCGCATATCGGCGTCCCGTCCCGCCCCTGCCCTCGTGACGGAAGAAGGCCGCCGTGAACCCTCCCGCTGTTTCCCACTCGCCTGTTGACCGTGCGACGAACTGGCTGCGCCGGCGGCTCGGCCGCGCCGTCCTCGTCTCGTACGTCACCGCTCTGCTCCTGCCGGGGGCGGGCCTGTGGTTGCGCAGCCCGCACGCCGTGCCGCTCGGCGGACCGGCCCACCCGACACTGCGCACCACCTCGCTCCTGCTGTCCCTCGTGCTGTTCTCGGCCGGGCTCCAGGTACCCGTCCGCGCACTCGGCCGCGTGCTACGGCGCCCCAAGGCCATGCTGGCCGGACTCGCGCTGCATCTGGCGATTCCACTGCTCGTCGTGCCGTTCGTCGCCTTCCTGCTGCGCGGCACCCCCGACTCCGACGGCGGCAGCGGACTGCTCACCGCGATGATCCTGATCGTGGCCATGCCCGTGGCCGCCGGAGCCACCGTGTGGACCAGCAAGGGCGAGGGGGACCAGCCGACCATGGTCGGACTCGTCCTCGCCTCCACCCTGCTCAGTCCCCTCACCACACCACTCCTGCTGACGGCCCTGGCGCCGCTGCTCAGCGGCGGCTACGCACAGACACTCACCAGTACGAGCGGCTCCGCCCAGAGCGGATTCACCCTCGCCACCGTGGTCCTGCCCTGCGCCGCGGGTCTCCTGTGCGCGCTCGTGCTGCCGCCGTCGTGGCAGGCCCGTCTGCTGCGGGGCGTGGTGCCCGCGGCGCTGGCCGGCTCGCTGGTCCTGACCTACGTCAACGCCAGCGGCGCCCTCGGCTCCTTCCTGGCCCACCCGCGTCCGCTCCTGTTCACCGCCGCCCTCGCCGTGGCCGCCCTGGTGTGCGTGCTGTCCTTCGTGCTGGGCCGGCTGGCCGCCCGCGTCCTGCGGCTGGACGCCCCGGTGGCCTCGTCGCTGACCCTGGCCTGCGGCATGAACAACAGCAGCGCGAGCGCGGTACTGATCACGACCTCGCTGCCCGACAAGCCCCACCTGCTGCTGCCGGTACTCGCCTACGGGCTGCTGCAGAAGACGGCCGCCAACCGGGTCGTCGCCCGACTGCGGCCCGCAGCCCCCGCGGTGTCTTAGCGCGCCACGCTGCCCTTCTGCTGCACCGCCGCGAGACGTGCCCGCTGTGGAGCCGCCTCACAAGCTCTGGGTTGCCGGCGCCGGCTCTCCCCCGAAGGCGGAGGAACGCCCGCGGCGCCGGAGGGCGGGCATGGGTGGCGGGGTGAGGAAGCCCTCGGCGCAGGCGCCGGCCAGGTCGATGCGGGGGATGTCGCCGCTCTTGGCGAACAGCAGGAAGCGGGGCTCCCACACGGGCCGGTACTTGGCGTTGGCGCGGTAGAGCGACTCGATCTGCCACCAGCGGGAGAAGAAGGTGAGCATCGAGCGCCACAGCCGCAGTACCGGGCCCGCGCCGAGGCGCACGCCGCCCACCGCACTGCCGTTGGCCTGCGCCGTGACGGCGGCGATCCCGTATCTGTTCCTCATCGGCTACGCCGCGCCCCGCTTCCTGCTGCCCACCTACGCGCTGCCGGCCATCCCGGTCGCCGACGCGCTCGTCCGGCTGGTCACCACACTGGGCAGGGCCTGGCGCCCGGTCACTGTGACAATGGCGGCGATGGGTCTGGCCGGGCATCTGGCGGTGCAGTACGCGGTGCCGGCACACACCGTTCAGCGCACCACGGCCGCACACAAGGGCTGGGAGCGCACCGCCGCCGCGCTGCACCGGGTGGGCGTACACCCACCGTGTCCGCTCACCGGGCCATCGCCCCTCCCGATCGCCTTCTACGCCGGGTGCGGCTCCGCAAGTACCCAGGGTCCCAACGCCAACACCGACGCGGCGGGCATCGTCCAGGCGGCCCAGCGGATGCCGGTCGCCGTTCTCACCACCGGCATGACCCGTCCGCCGTCCTACGCCCGCGGCTGGAGGCACGTCCGGCTGGACGGTGCCGCGTACGCCTACATCGCCCCCACCGCACGACAAGATCACGGCGCCTGACCGCTCCACCCCGGCCCCGGTCCTCGCGGGCCGACACGTCCGCCGGCACACAGCCGCCACCCTCCTCACGCTGTCCGCCGTGGCTGCGCTCGCGGCCCTGCACGGGGCTGTCATCGACGCCGGCACCGAGCGACGGGCCGCGGCCGACCGCGGCTGTCTGCTGATGGCGCCCATTTCCGCCGCTGCGCCTGGAGTGATTTTGGAGGTGCGCGCCTGTGGCCTACTGATCTTTTCGGGCTGTTGTCGAGTGCTGATTCCTGCGGCAGGCCAGTGGTATACGGCGGTACGAGCACGAGTACATCGCGCTCGGCGCAGGCGGCGGCGATGCGCTGGGTGCGGTCCGGGCCGATGGCGTCGGCCTCGACGTACACGCCTCGGCAGGGGTGTGAGAGAACCGTGCGCCACGTCCTCCGCTGTATGCGGCGGGCAGGCTGACAGGACGAAGTCGCTTGCGGCCAGGGTGGATCCGAGGGGTGGGAGCGCTTCCAGGTCTGCCTCCCTGGCCAGTTCGGGGCCGACGAGGCTTCGGCCGGTGGGGACGTACCGCACGCGGGCGTCCGTACGGGTCGCCTGCCCGCCGCCATTCGCGCCCATGGCGCCGGGCTGCAGATGCGTCAACGTGGCCATGGGGCTCACGTGACGATTGGCCGTCACCAGGCCAGGCGCGCGATGCCGACAACCAAGCGCGGGCCATGACTTCCCCTCCGCCAGTCCCGCCGTACTAAAACATTCAACAAAGGGATCTTCGGGACCGGCAAAGGGCTCTACCCGCATAGATGATCCCGGTGCTGTCATGCTCACGACCGCCCGGAATCCCTGCCGGGCACCGCTCCGGGAGATCCCCCCATGCCCCGAATATCCCGCTCCCTGGTCACC
>NZ_JBXVPZ010000228.1:0-15373 GCF_057961495.1 Streptomyces sp. P5F9
ACGGGAGCCCGCGGGGGTGTCCTGGGTGCCGGTCGTCTCGTCGTTCACGGGACGATTATGGCTCCGGGGGTGGGCGCGGGCTCCCGTTGGGGGCTCAGGCGCAGCGTGGGCGGAAGTAGCCGTCGCTGCCGGTGTTCACGTAGGTGTCCGAGATGTACTCGCCGTCGTCGATGTTGTCCCAGATGCTCGACGTGCCGTAGTAGCCGGACACCGTTGTGCCCGGTGTCTGGCAGTAGATCGGGACCTTCGAGCCGGCGGGCAGGACGCGGACGATGGTGTAGCCGGTGCCGGGGCCGCTGCGGACGTTGACGCTGATACCGGGTGCGGTCGAGTAGTACGTCACTGCCGCGGTCGCGTTGGCCTGAGCTGGTGAACCCATCACCATGAGCAGGGCTCCGGCCGCGCCGGCGAGTAAGACGGATCTGCGTCTACGGGATGACATGCGTGTCCTTTGGGTCGGTGACGTGGGTTCAGGAGCAGCGGGAGGCCACGTAGCCGTCGCTGCCGGTGTTCACGTAGGCGTCCGAGATGAACTCGCCACTGCTGATGTTGTCCCAGATGTTCGACGTGCCGTAGGTGCCGGTGACCGTCGTGCCCGGTGTCTGGCAGTAGATCGGCACCCGCGAACCCCCGGGCAGGCTGCCGACGATGCTGTAGCTCGTTCCCGGGCCGCTGCGGATGTTGAGGCGGACGTCGGCGGTCGTGTAGTAATGCACGGCCGCTGCCGTCGCGACAGCCTCGGCCTCGCTGCCCTCGGCCTCTTTAGCGCGGTCAACAGACATGAAAAACCTCCCCCGTTGCACCCCATGACTGCCATGGGGTCCCGTTGATTCCCCTAAAACACGCCATGAAACACATGTGCGCAACTCACACAGGGAGGCGGGCAAGTCGCCTCTGTCCCGTACGTGTCATGGACTAGGCTCCGTGCGTCGCGCGCGCGAACGATCAGCACGGGGGTGGTTCCATGGCGCCACAGCGCAACACCGGAGCGGGCGCGGAAGCGGAACTTCCCGAGTACGCCGGTCACTACCGCCTGGAGTCCTGCCTGGGCTCCGGCGGCATGGGCGTGGTGCATCTGGCGCAGAGCACCTCCGGGATGAAGGTCGCCGTGAAGGTCGTCCACGCGGAGTTCGCCCAGGACCCCGAGTTCAGGGGGCGGTTCCGGCAGGAGGTGGCCGCCGCCCGCAGGGTGAGCGGGGCCTTCACCGCGCCAGTTGTCGATGCCGATCCCGAGGCTCAACGACCGTGGATGGCAACGCTGTTCATTCCCGGTCCGACCCTGTCCGAGCATGTGAAGCGGAACGGGCCCATGACTCCGGCCCAGTTGCGCCAGCTGATGGCCGGACTGGCCGAGGCGCTCCGCGACATCCATCGGGTCGGCGTCGTGCACAGAGATCTCAAGCCGAGCAATGTGCTGCTCGCCGAGGACGGGCCGAAGGTCATCGACTTCGGTATTTCTCGGCCAAAGGACAGTGAACTGCGCACCGAGACCGGCAAGTTGATCGGGACTCCGCCCTTCATGGCGCCCGAGCAATTCCGGCGGCCCAGGGAGGTCGGACCCGCCGCGGACATCTTCGCTCTCGGGTCCCTGATGGTGCACGCGGCGACCGGGCGTGGACCGTTCGACTCGGACAGCCCGTACGTCGTGGCGTACCAAGTCGTGCACGACGAGCCGGACTTGGCCGAGGTGCCGGACAACCTGGCGCCGCTCGTGCTGCGTTGCCTCGCCAAGGAGCCCGAAGACCGGCCCACACCCGACGAGTTGATGCGGGAACTGCGGTCCGTGGCGGCCTCGTACGACACACAGGCGTTCATACCGGAGCAGCGGACCGGTGGTGCGCCGGCGCCGAAGCCCGACCCGGCGCAGAAGCCCGAACCCAAGCCCCGACGACGCCGGTTGGCGATTCTGGCGGCCGGAACCGCGGTGCTGGTCGCCTGTGGTGCCCTCGCCTCGGTCCAACTGGCCGCAGGCCCGGATCCCGCACCGAAGAGCACCACCGGCGCGCGGACCTCGCCGACGGCGTTCAAGGCCTGGGCCGTGAAGCCTGCGGCGAAGGCCGGGGGTGTACCCCAATGCGCCTACGGGGCAGGCGAGTTGCTGTGTGCTCAGCCGGGAGTCGTCTACGCTCTCGCACCGGCCGACGGCACCCTGCTGTGGCGGCATTCCGCCGCCGAGGAGAGACCTGGTGGCGCACCGGTCGTCGTCGGCGGGCTCGTGCATCCGAACATCGGCGGGGGCCGGCATCTTGAGGCGCTCGATCCGTCCTCGGGCGCGAGGGTCTGGCAGCGGAACCTGCCCGGGAGCGACTCCGTGAGTTACGTCGGCGGCATGGCCCTGCTCACCCGTGCGGACGGCACGGTCACGGGCGTCGACGCGGCGTCGGGCAAGACGAAGTGGAGTCGCCCGATCCCTGGCGTCTCCTCGTTCGTCTCGCTCGCCGGGAGCCCGTTGGCGTACGCGACGAGACCGTCCGACGACGGGTCGAACACCCAGGTCACCGCAGTCGATCCGAACACTGGTGACGTGCGGTGGAAGGCACGGGTGCAGGGGATGCTGAAGCCCGTCGGTGTTCAAGGCGCATCGGTGTTCTTCCTCTCCACCGACTGGAGTTCCGGCAACACGAAGGCCATCGTCCGCTACGCCCCCGTGACCAGGACGTCGAGCCGCGTGGCGCTGCCCGTCCCGCGCCAGGACGCCGTGGCCGCCATGCGCGGGAACGTCGTGTACGTACTGGCCACCGGTGGTTCGCTGGAGGCAATCGACACGGACACCCACCAGCGGCTGTGGCATCTTGAGACGTCCGTGAGCCGCGGCTCCGTGCCGGTGGTCGACGACAAGCACGTGTATGTCACCGCCCCGGACGGACGCCTCCTGGCGGTCGACGCCGAAACAGGGCAGCTCGTCGGGCAGACGGCCGCACGGCTCGGCGCGAACTCCGGGCAGGTGGTCGCCACGCTGCCCGAACCCGTCATAGCGAACAACCACGTCTACGCCGCCGCCCCCGACGGCACGGTCTTCGCCGTCAACTCCCGCACCCCCGGCGCCTGGTAGCCCGGGCAGGCAAAGGGCCGCCCCTCAGGAAAGGGACGGCCCAAGGGCGAACGAGCCACAGGGCCACCGGAGTTGCGGCCCCTCGGGACCCTTCGGGGGCTCTCAGCCCAGCTTGCTGACGTCCCGCACGGCTCCGCGGTCCGCGCTGGTGGCCATCGCCGCGTACGCGCGCAGCGCCGCCGACACCTTCCGCTCGCGCTGCTTCGGGGCGTACCGGCCGTCCAGCGCGGCCTCGCGGCGGGCCAACTCGGCGTCGTCGACGAGGAGTTCGATGGAGCGGTTCGGGATGTCGATGCGGATGCGGTCGCCGTTCTCGACGAGGGCGATCGTGCCGCCGGACGCCGCCTCGGGGGACGCGTGGCCGATGGAGAGGCCCGAAGTGCCGCCGGAGAAGCGGCCGTCGGTGATCAGGGCGCAGGTCTTGCCGAGGCCGCGGCCCTTGAGGAAGGACGTCGGGTAGAGCATCTCCTGCATGCCGGGGCCGCCCTTGGGGCCCTCGTAGCGGATGACGACGACATCGCCGTGCGTGACCTGTTTGTTGAGGATCTTCTCGACGGCTTCTTCCTGCGACTCGCAGACGACCGCCGGGCCCTCGAACGTCCAGATGGATTCATCCACGCCTGCCGTCTTCACGACACAGCCGTCGACCGCCAGGTTGCCCTTGAGGACCGCGAGGCCGCCGTCCTTGGAGTACGCGTGCTCGGCGGAGCGGATGCAGCCCTCGGCCGCGTCCTCGTCCAGCGCCTCCCAGCGCTCGGACTGGGAGAAGGCCTCGGCGGAGCGGACGCAGCCGGGCGCCGCGTGCCACAGTTCCACGGCCTCCGGGGACGGGGAGCCGCCGCGCACGTCCCACGTCTTCAGCCAGTCCGCCAGCGACGGGCTGTGGACGGAGTGGACGTCCTCGTTCAGCAGGCCCGCGCGGTGCAACTCGCCCAGCAGGGCCGGGATTCCGCCCGCGCGGTGCACGTCCTCCATGTAGTACGTGCGGTTCTTCGCGACGTTCGGGGCGACCTTCGCGAGGCACGGCACCCGGCGCGAGACCTCGTTGATCTCCTCCAGGCCGAAGGTGACGCCCGCTTCCTGCGCCGCCGCCAGCAGGTGCAGGATCGTGTTGGTGGAGCCGCCCATCGCGATGTCGAGGGCCATGGCGTTCTCGAAGGCCGCGAAGGTGGCGACGTTGCGCGGCAGGACGGTCTCGTCGTCCTGCTCGTAGTACCGGCGGGTGATGTCCATCACCGTGCGGGCCGCGTCCTGGTACAGGCCCTTGCGGGCCGTGTGGGTGGCGAGGACCGAGCCGTTGCCCGGCAGCGACAGGCCGATGGCCTCGGTCAGGCAGTTCATCGAGTTGGCGGTGAACATGCCGGAACAGGAGCCGCAGGTCGGACAGGCGTTCTCCTCGATGTTGAGGACGTCCGCGTCGGAGATGCTGTCGTTGGCGGCGTCGACCATCGCGTCGATCAGGTCCAGCGTGCGGACTGTGCCGTCCTGGAGCGTGGCGCGCCCGGCCTCCATGGGACCGCCGGAGACGAAGACCGTCGGGATGTTCAGGCGGAGTGCCGCCATGAGCATGCCGGGCGTGATCTTGTCGCAGTTGGAGATGCAGATCAGGGCGTCGGCGCAGTGCGCCTCGACCATGTACTCGACCGAGTCCGCGATCAGGTCGCGGGAGGGCAGGCTGTACAGCATGCCGCCGTGGCCCATCGCGATGCCGTCGTCCACCGCGATCGTGTTGAACTCGCGCGGGATGCCGCCGGCCGCGGTGATCGCCTCGCTGACGATCCGGCCGACGGGCTGGAGGTGGGTGTGGCCGGGCACGAACTCCGTGAAGCTGTTCGCCACCGCGATGATCGGCTTCCGGCCGATGTCCGCACCGGGTACACCGGAGGCGCGCATAAGGGCGCGTGCGCCCGCCATGTTGCGGCCGTGGGTGACTGTACGGGACCTCAGCTCGGGCATCGTCGATCGCTCCTTCAGACAGATAGGGCTGCTAAAGAGCGTACGCCGGTCATCCAGGGGTCGGACACGGTGTCCGTATCGCGGGACGAAAGTCTCACCACGAAGACAGGACTGGAGGCAGGGCTGAAGGCAGAGCTGAAGACACGACTGAAGACAGGGCTACGGCCCCGTCAGATGCCCCTGCACCACCGGCGCCACCCGCGCGATGATCCGCTCCACGTCGGCCGAGGCCAGCGGTTCCACCTTGATCACGTACCGCAGCATCGCCGTACCGACCAACTGCGCCGCCGCGAGCTCCGCGCGCAGCTCCGCGTCCGGGAGGTCGAGCTGGGCGGCGACCTTGCTCAGCACCTGGGAGACCACGAGCCGCCGGAAGACGGCCGCGGCGGCTTCGTTGTTGACGGCGGAACGGACGACCGCCAGCAGGGGCTTACGGGTGGCGGGGTTCTCCCAGACACCGAAGATGAAGCGGGTCAGCCGCTCGCCGACACCGTCCAGCGGCCCGTCGGCCACCGCCGCCGGCGCATTCGTCGCCGGGGCGAAGGCGACCTCGATCGCCGCCTCGAAGACCTGCTCCTTGGTACCGAAGTAGTGGTGCACGAGCGCCGAGTCGACCCCGGCGGCCTTGGCGATACCCCGCACGGACGTCTTCTCGTACCCCCGCTCGGAGAACTCCTCGCGGGCCGCGGCCAGGATGCGGTCGCGGGTGTCGGCGGATTCCGTACGAGGGGGCCGGCCCCGGCGCTTGGCGGTGGCGTCGGTCACCGCCGGGGCACCTTCACGGCCGAGGCCAGATGCAGCCGCGTGAAGGCGAGCGCCTCCGCCAGATCGGCCTCGCGTTCGGCGCTGGACATCGCGCGCCGGGTGTTGACCTCGATGACGACATGGCCGTCGAAGCCGGTTGTCGCGAGCCGTTCCAGCAGCTCGGCGCAGGGCTGGGTGCCGCGGCCGGGGACGAGGTGCTCGTCCTTGTTGGAGCCGTTGCCGTCCGCGAGGTGGACATGGCCGAGCCTGTCGCCCATGCGCTCGATCATCTCGGTCGCGTCGGTGCGGGCGGTCGCGGTGTGGCTGAGGTCGATCGTGAAGTGCCGGTAGTCCTCGTTCGTGACGTCCCAGTCGGGGGCGTAGGCGAGCATCTCGCGGTCGCGGTAGCGCCACGGGTACATGTTCTCTACGGCGAACCGCACATCCGTCTCGTTCGCCATCCGCCAGATTCCGCTGACGAAGTCCCGCGCGTACTGGCGCTGCCAGCGGAACGGCGGATGCACCACGACCGTGCCCGCGCCGAGCTTCTCGGCGGCCGCCTGGGCGCGCTGGAGCTTGATCCACGGGTCGGTGGACCACACCCGCTGGGTGATGAGCAGGCACGGCGCGTGCACGGCGAGGATCGGGACCTGGTGGTAGTCGCTGAGCCGGCGCAGCGCGTCGATGTCCTGGCTGACCGGGTCGGTCCACACCATGACCTCGACACCGTCGTAGCCGAGGCGTGCGGCGATCTCGAAGGCCGTCGCCGTCGACTCCGGATACACGGACGCCGTGGACAGCGCGACCTTCGCATCCGGGATGCGCACGACTGGTTCTGCCACGGAGGACACACTACGGGGCGGCGCTTTGGGCGAGGGAGCCGGTTGCTGTGGCCGCGCTGTGCGGGAGACGGCAACCGGCCATCCGCGACGCGGGGCCGCGTTGTGGCGATACTTCATGCGGATTCGATACGTCCCGTACCGTGCGGGCGTTCAGTAGGGCGCTGCTACGTCACGTGTGGTGTGGGTGTTCGGTACGGCCACGCGCGCGTGACGAACCCAACGTCCCGGCGATCGCCCGCATCCCGGACGACAGCCACGCGTGCGTGCACCACGAACAGGCACGCGCGTGTGCATCACGAACAGCCACTCACGCGTACCCCACGCACGCGTCCCCACGCCCACGCCCGCACCTACGCCGACGGCATCTGATCCAGCCGTCGCAGGATCACACCCTCGCGCAGCGCCCACGGGCAGACCTCCAGCGTCTCGACGCCGAAGAGGTCCATCGCGCCCTCGGCGACCATCGCGCCCGCCAGCAGCTGTTCGGCGCGGCCCTCGGAGACGCCGGGCAGGACGGCGCGCTGGGCGGTGGTCATGCCGGCCAGGCGCGGGACCCAGGCCTCCAGGGACTCGCGCTTGAGCTCGCGCTGGACGTAGAGGCCGTCGGCGGAGCGGGCGGCGCCGGCGAGGCGGGCGAGCTGCTTGAAGGTCTTCGACGTGGCGACGACGTGGTCGGGGGCGCCGAAACGGCTGAACTCCCCCACCGTACGGGCGATCTGGGCGCGCACATGGCGGCGCAGGGCCCTTATCGCGTCCGGTTCCGGTGGGTCGCCGGGGAGCCAGGCGGCGGTGAGGCGGCCCGCGCCGAGGGGCAGCGACACGGCGGCGTCGGGCTCCTCGTCGATGCCGTAGGCGATCTCCAGGGAGCCGCCGCCGATGTCGAGGACGAGGAGCTTGCCCGCCGACCAGCCGAACCAGCGGCGGACGGCGAGGAAGGTGAGCCGGGCCTCCTCGGCGCCGGTGAGGACCTGGAGCTCGACGCCGGTCTCGGTCTGCACGCGCGCGAGGACGTCGTCGGCGTTGCTGGCCTCACGGACGGCGGAGGTGGCGAACGGGAGGATTTCCTCGACGCCCTTGTCCTCGGCGGCCTGGAGCGCCTCCTGGACGACGCCGACGAGTTTGTCGACCCCCTCCGGGCCGATCGCGCCGTCCTCGTCGAGGAGTTGGGCAAGGCGGAGTTCCACCTTGTGCGAGTGCGCGGGCAGCGGGCGCGCACCCGGGTGTGCGTCCACCACCAGCAGATGCACCGTGTTCGATCCCACGTCGAGGACACCGAGTCTCATATACGGAACGCTACTGCCACCTGCACCTATCTCGGTCCCCGGAGCGGTGTCTGGAGCCGCCCCGGGCGACTTACCCTGGACCCGTGCCAAAGACGAAAAAGGCGAAGACCGACAAGGCGGCCAAATCACCCGGCGATTCTTCGCCGGTGACGTCGGCCACGTCCCCGAAGCCCCCGAAGCCGTCGACGAAGAAGGCCCTGAAAGCCGACGAGAAGGGGCTCGACTTCGCGCGCGCGTGGGTGGAGTTCCCGGACCCGGCGGACGATGAGCAGCTGTTCCGCTGCGATCTGACATGGCTGACCTCTCGCTGGAACTGCATCTTCGGAAGCGGCTGCCAGGGCATCCAGGCGGGCCGCGCGGACGACGGATGCTGCACCCTGGGCGCGCACTTCTCCGACAAGGACGACGAGAAACGGGTCGCCGGGCATGTGGCGAGGCTCACGCCCGACATCTGGCAGCACCACGACGAGGGCGTGGAGAACGGCTGGGTCTCCAAGGACGAGGACGGCGACCGCCAGACGCGCCCCTACCAGGGCTCGTGCATCTTCCAGAACCGCCCCGGTTTCGCCGGCGGCGCGGGCTGCTCGCTGCACATCCTGGCCGTCAAGGAGGGCCGCGAGCCCCTGGAGACCAAGCCGGACGTCTGCTGGCAGCTGCCGGTGCGGCGGACGTACGAGTGGATCGACCGCCCGGACGACACGCGCGTGCTCCAGGTGTCGATCGGCGAGTACGACCGCAGGGGCTGGGGTTCCGGCGGCCACGACCTGCACTGGTGGTGCACGTCGGCGACCTCTGCGCACGGCGCGGGCGACCCGGTCTACGTGTCCTACGGCCCGGAGCTGACCGAGCTGATGGGCAAGGCCGGCTACGACCGCCTGGTCGAGCTGTGCGAGCAGCGCCTGGCCTCGCAACTCCCCCTGCTGGCACCGCATCCCGCGGACCCGGTCGCCTGACGGGTTACGACGAACTCGGGCCGCCGCCGTCGGACGGCGGCGTCGAGCTCCCGGGGTCGGTGGAGGACGAGACCGTCGCGGTCGGTGTCGGGGTCGGATCGGCGGACGAAGGCGGCGGGTCGCTCGGCGTGGGGTCGGTGGGTGCCGTGCTGGTGGGCGTCGGGTCGGGGCTCGACGAGGGCGGGTCGCCGGGATCGGTCGGGGTGCCCGGGTCGGTCGGGGCCGGCGCGGTGCCGTAGCCCTCGATCGAGACGACGGCCCCGGCCGGTGAGACGGCCACGCGCGCGGTCCAGTGGCCGGAGGGCTCGCGCAGATGGTCGACGTACACCTTGATCGTCAACGATGCGCCCGGGGCGAGGGTTCCCGAGGACTGGCTGAGGTAGAGCCAGGGCGCCGCGGTGGCCGCGGACCAGCGGACCGGGGCCGAGCCGGACGCGGTGAGGGTGATGAGCGTGGTGTCGCCGCTGTTGGCGGCCGAGACGGCGAGGTGACCGGCACCCTTCTGGCCGGCGCCGGTGACGCTGATGACCTCTACGGAGACGTCGTTCGTGCCCTTCTTGCCGGGCCGCGGGCTCGTGCCGGCGTTTCCGGTGTTCTCGTAGCCGCCGCTCGCGACCTCGCCCTCCAGGCTGCCGGGTCCGTGCTGCTCGCTCGCGGTGACGGCCCGGCCCTCGACGCCCTCGCCGGTCGGCGTGCCCCGGTAGGCGGCCCACAGGGCGAGGACGGGCGCGGCGATGACGGTGGCGACGACGGTCGTCGTGACGGCACGCGCGCGTAGGCGGTCCCTTCGGGCGGCACGGTCCTTCGGGTCCATCGGAAATCCGCGCCGGTCGAAGCGCGGTGCGGATGCCCCACGCGCGCGCGGGAGATGCGCCATGACGACATGCAGGGCCGCGCGGGGCGCCTCCAGGACGGGCAGTTCGGCGGGCGTGACACTCGCGCCGGGCCAACTGCCGGGCACCGCGCGCTCGGCGGTACGGCGGCAGTGCGGGCAGTCGTCGACGTGCCGGACGAGTTCGCGGCGCAGGGCGCTGCTGAGCACCAGCTGATGGTCACCGGTGAGCCGGGCGACGCTCGGACAGCTCCCGGTCTCCACGACGGCGAGGGCGGCACGCGTGCGTTCCACCTCGCAGGCCGCGGCCGCCAGCAACTCCCGCGCACTGGCGAGATCCATGCCGAGAACGGCGGCGACCTCATGGGCGGCGAGCCGGTGACGCACGGCGAGTTCGAGCGCCTCGCGCTGCTCCGGGGTGGTCCCGGCGGCCTCCGGCCAGGCGAGCAGGGCGAGTTCACGCCCCCGCTGTTCCCTCAACTCCTCGGAAACAGCGGGCTCTTCCACCTGACCACGCCCCACCGCGTGCGTGCCCTGACGTTTCTGCTTGGCCTCGGCCAGCTTGCGCAGGCATGCCCAGCGGGCCAGCGCGTACAGCCAGGCCCGCCGGTCACCGTCCGTCTCCGGCACGCGCGCGCCCCGGCGTTCGGCCAGCGCCAGCACGTCCCCGAGGGCGGCGGTCGCCGCGTCGTGGTCGCACAGCACGGACAGGCAGTACGTGAACAGGCCGTCCAGATACGGCTCGTAGCGCGCGGGCGGGCGCTGCGCCAGCGTGCGCGCCGCGGCGCGGTCGCGCGCCTCCCGATGCGCCCGGTGTGCGCCGGTGGTGCGGGTCGAGGTCTCCGGACTGCTGCTCATCACCCGTGCGACCGTAGGCGGCGGGCGATGCCCCCTTCCGCCCCCTTGAGCACATTTAATCCGTACGGGTGAAACGATCCCTCAAAAGGGGACAGGCGCCCTTACCTGCGTGGCTCGTTCCTGACGGCCAGTGGCCGGATACCGAAGAGGCACGACTCGGCCGCCGACCGCGTTGTCAGTGGCGGCGGTTACGGTTCACGCATGGCTGCCCGTACGAAGACCACCAAGGACCGACCGTCCTACCGCTGCACCGAGTGCGGCTGGCAGACGGCCAAGTGGCTCGGCCGCTGCTCCGAGTGCCAGGCGTGGGGGACGGTCGAGGAGTACGGCGCCCCCGCGGTCCGGACGACCGCCCCCGGCCGCGTCACCACCTCCGCGGTACCGATCGGCCAGGTCGACGGCCGCACGGCCACCGCCCGCTCGACCGGCGTGCCCGAGCTGGACCGGGTGCTCGGCGGCGGCCTGGTCCCCGGAGCGGTGGTCCTGGTCGCGGGCGAGCCCGGAGTCGGCAAGTCGACCCTCCTCCTCGACGTGGCGGCGAAGTCGGCGAGCGAAGAGCACCGCACGCTCTACGTCACCGGCGAGGAATCGGCGAGCCAGGTCCGGCTGCGCGCCGACCGCATCAAGGCAATCGACGACCACCTGTATCTCGCCGCCGAGACCGATCTGGCCACGATCCTGGGCCACTTGGACGCGGTGAAGCCCTCCCTCCTGATCCTGGACTCCGTCCAGACGGTGGCCTCCCCGGAGATCGACGGCGCACCCGGCGGCATGGCCCAGGTCCGCGAGGTGGCCGGCGCCCTGATCCGCGCCTCCAAGGAGCGCGGCATGTCCACCCTCCTCGTAGGCCACGTCACCAAGGACGGGGCGATCGCGGGCCCCCGCCTCCTGGAACACCTGGTCGACGTGGTGCTCTCCTTCGAGGGCGACCGCCACGCACGCCTACGCCTCGTCCGGGGCGTCAAGAACCGCTACGGCACGACGGACGAGGTCGGCTGCTTCGAACTCCACGACGAGGGCATCACGGGCCTGGCCGACCCGAGCGGCCTGTTCCTGACCCGCCGCGCGGAGCCGGTCCCCGGCACCTGCCTGACCGTCACCCTGGAGGGCCGCCGCCCCTTGGTGGCCGAGGTCCAGGCCCTGACGGTCGACTCCCAGATCCCCTCCCCCCGCCGCACCACATCGGGCCTGGAGACATCCCGAGTCTCGATGATGCTCGCGGTCCTGGAACAGCGAGGCCGCATCAGCGCCCTGGGCAAAAGGGACATCTACTCGGCGACCGTGGGTGGAGTGAAACTCTCCGAACCGGCCGCAGATCTGGCCATCGCGCTCGCCCTGGCCTCCGCGGCGAGCGACACCCCCCTCCCCAAGAACCTGGTGGCGATCGGCGAAGTAGGCCTTGCGGGCGAGGTCAGAAGGGTCACAGGCGTCCAGCGCAGACTCTCCGAAGCACACCGTCTGGGCTTCACCCACGCCCTCGTCCCAACCGACCCGGGCAAGATCCCCGCGGGCATGAAGGTCATCGAAGTAGCCGACATAGGAGACGCTCTCCGGGTCCTTCCAAGGTCCCGTAAGCGAGAGGCCCCACGGGACGCCGAGGACCGCCGGTAGACTTTGCCCTGGTCTCGCCCGTCCGTACGAACCAGGTACGCGAAACGGGAGCACCGGAAAAACCTGCGACCGGAGGAGTGCAGTGGCAGCCAACGACCGGGCGTCAGCTCCCGGAAAGTCCGGCGGCGATGGCCTGATGCGCGCCTCACTGAGCGCCGTTGCCCCTGGCACGGCCCTGCGCGACGGCCTGGAGCGCATCCTCCGCGGCAACACGGGCGGCCTCATCGTGCTCGGCTCCGACAAGACAGTCGAAGCGATGTGCACAGGCGGTTTCATCCTGGACGTGGAGTTCACGGCCACGCGCCTACGGGAACTCTGCAAGCTGGACGGCGGAATCGTAGTGTCCTCCGACCTGTCCAAAATCCTCCGAGCGGGCGTCCAGCTGGTCCCCGACCCCAACATCCCCACGGAAGAGACGGGCACCCGCCACCGCACGGCGGACCGGGTCAGCAAACAGGTCTCGTTCCCCGTGGTCTCCGTCTCCCAGTCCATGCGCCTGATCGCCCTCTACGTAGACGGCCAGCGCCGCGTACTGGAGGACTCGGCCGCGATCCTGTCCCGAGCCAACCAGGCTCTCGCCACCCTGGAGCGCTACAAGCTCCGCCTGGACGAGGTGGCGGGAACGCTGTCGGCCCTGGAGATCGAGGACCTGGTGACGGTCCGGGACGTATCGGCAGTGGTCCAACGCCTCGAAATGGTCCGCCTGATCGCCACAGAGATCGCAGAGTACGTAGTCGAACTGGGCACGGACGGCCGCCTGCTCGCCCTCCAACTGGAGGAGTTGATCGCGGGCGTGGAGCCGGAACGCGAACTGGTAGTACGCGACTACGTCCCCGAGCCCACGGCGAAACGCTCCCGCACGGTGAACGAGGCCCTGGCCGAACTGGACGCCCTCTCCCACGCGGAACTCCTCGAACTCCCCACCGTGGCCCGCGCGTTGGGCTACACCGGCTCCCCCGAGGCCCTCGACTCGGCAGTGTCTCCCCGAGGCTTCCGCCTCCTGGCCAAGGTCCCGCGCCTCCCCGGCGCGATCATCGACCGCCTGGTGGAGCACTTCGGCGGCCTCCAGAAACTCCTGGCGGCAAGCGTCGACGACCTGCAAACAGTGGACGGCGTAGGCGAAGCAAGGGCACGCAGCGTCCGGGAGGGCCTCTCCCGCCTGGCGGAGTCCTCAATCCTGGAACGCTACGTGTAACCCAACCGCCTACCAAGCCCAACTGCCCCTAGTCGCTGGCCAGAACGAACGAGGTCTGCGCCTTGGCGAACCCGGAGGCCTGCGCCTCCACCAGATAGGTCCCGGCCCCGGCCGAACCAGCAGCCGGAGTAGCGCACTCGGGCGCGCTCGGCTTGCGGTCCCACTTCAGGGTGTACGTGACGCTGCTCCCGGCGGACACCCGGTAGTAGACACTCCCGGCACTCTTCGGGCAGTCGGCGGACGACCAGAAATCAGACCCGCCCCCGGCCTCCGTGATGGTCAACACGGCGCTCTTGGGCCCGAGATCAACCTTGCAGTCACTGCCGGAGGAGTTCTTGGCGGTGAGCACAAACGTCGGCGTCTGGTCCGGCGAGTACGAGTTGTGAAGACTCCGCAGACTCAACTGCACAGCGCTGGCGGTGCAGTTGGGAAGCGTCGAGTCGGCAGGAACCGTAGTCCCCGTACTGCTACCGCCGTTGCTGCCACCGGCCGACGCCCCGCCGGAACCACCAACGCCACTGCTGCCACCGTCACCCGACCCAGCACTCGACCCGGCGCTGGACCCACCTCCGTCACCACCACCGGAGCTTCCGCTGCTCCCGCCCCCCGAGTCATCACGTCCGCCCGGGTGTTGACTGATGGCGGGACCAGATCCCGACGGCCCGGCAGTGATCGTAGGGGCGGGCGTCTTACCGTTCTTGGACCCATCGGCACCGTTCTTGCCGCCCCCGCCACCGGAGTTGACGATCCAGGTGATCAGCAGCGCCAGCAAGGCGACCACGGACACCATGAGGACCCTCCGTCGCCAATAGATGGAGGAGGGAAGCGGCCCGACCGGATTGCGCAGTGATCCCACGGCGCAAACTGTACGAGAGATCGGCGAGTTACCTCGCCCCACCCGCCGCCCCAGCCCCAACTTTTCCGGATCATCATTCCGGCAACCCCGCCTGGAATGGCCCGGGATGGACCATGAGCCGCCAGCCGTCAATGCACGGGAGCGGGTCTTGCGGTACGGCGCAGCGCGCCACCCACCCGCCCACACGGCCGCGCCGGTGTACTGAGGCACGCCCCCGGAACCACGCTGGCGGAACTCGGAATGACCCACGGCCCGCAGCCGCCGACGCAACGGGAGCGGGTCGTGGCGGTACGGCGCAGCCCGCCGCGTACCCGGCACCAACCCGCTCAACCGTGGTGACAAACAGAAGGGCCCCGCAAGCGGCGGGCTCGCCGTACCGCCACGACCCCGACCCCACCGACCACCCCTGCGGGCGAACCCACCCCGGATCACCCGATACGGGCTTTCCCAGGGCACCCCGTCCGACGTCATCGCGCCCGGCGCGGGGAGCTGTCGGCTTATCGTGGCCCCGATCACGTTTCGTTCCCCCACTGGACGACATACCGACCGGTCGGCATGATGGGTGGAGACCCGTTCGTCCGTTCGTAGGAGTGATGTATGAGCCCCGACCACCCGCCCGGACTCGATCTCGACCGGCTGCGCGGTCTGCTCGACCGCGAGCGGCCCGGTCTGGTGACCGGCTCCCTGTCCGGCCGGCTGATCGAGGGCGGACGGTCGAACCTCACCTACGCGGTCACCGACTCCACCACGAAGTGGGTCGTACGGCGCCCCCCGCTCGGCCATGTACTGGCCACCGCGCACGACATGAAGCGCGAGCACCGGGTGATCAGCGCCCTGCACCCGACGAACGTACCGGTACCGAAACCCATCCTCCTGTGCGAGGACGACGAGGTGCTCGGAGCCCCGTTCTACGTTATGGAGTTCGTCGAGGGCACCCCGTACCGCACGGCCGACGACCTCATCCCGCTGGGCCCCGACCGCACCCGGGGCGCGATGCTCGAACTGGTCGACACACTCGTCGAGTTGCACGCGGTGGTCCCCGCCGAGGTGGGCCTCGCGGACTTCGGCCGCCCCGAGGGATTCCTGGACCGCCAACTCCGCCGCTGGGGCAAGCAGTTGGACGCCTCCCGCAACCGCGACCTCGCCGGCGTAGAGGAGTTGCACGCGGCCCTCGGCCACCGCCTCCCCACC
>NZ_JBXVPZ010000229.1:0-15105 GCF_057961495.1 Streptomyces sp. P5F9
GCCCTGCCCTGCCCTGCCCTGCCCTGCCCTTGGGAGACCTCGCCATGCCCGGAATATCCCGGAAAGCGGTTATCGCGCTCGCCGCCTCCGCCTCCTTCGCGCTCCTCACCACCGCCTGTACCGGCCAGTCCTCGTCCGGCGCCTCCGACGACGCCTCGAAGGACGTCACCATCAACTTCTGGCACGCCTGGAGCGCCGCCTCGGAGCTGAGCGCCGTGAAGTCGCTGGTCGCCGGGTTCGAGAAGGCGCACCCCAACATCCACGTGAACGTCGTCGGCAACATGACCGACGACAAGATCAACCAGGCGCTGCGCACGGGTGGTGGCAAGTCGCCCGACGTGATCTCGTCGTTCACCACGAACAACGTCGGCAAGTTCTGTTCGTCGGGCGCCCTGGTCGATCTCAACCCCTTCTTCAAGAAGGCCGGCATCGACCCGGAGACGACGTTCCCCAAGGCGATGAACGAGTACACCCAGTTCGACGGAAACCGTTGCACCGCACCCCTGTTGGGCGACGCGTACGGGCTCTACTACAACAAGACGGAGTTCGCGAAGGCCGGTATCACCAGCCCGCCCAAGACGTGGTCCGAATTCGAGGCCGACGCAAAGAAGTTGACGATCAGCAAGGGTGACTCGTACTCGCAGCTCGGGTTCATGCCGGACTACCACGGCTGGGAGACCACGACCGAGCACATCTTCGCGCAGTTCTCGCCGACCTATTTCGACAAGAGCGGGAAGTCGGCGCTCGCCACGGACCCCGCGTTCAAGGCCGGTTTCACGCTGCAGAAGAAGCTCGTCGACGAACTCGGCGGCTTCAAGAAGCTGGAGAGCTACCGCTCCACGCTCGGCGACGAGTGGGGCGACAAGCACCCCTTCCACACCGGTCAGGTCGCGATGCAGCTCGACGGCGAGTGGCGGCTAGGGATGGCCACGGCCGCGAATCCCAAGCTGGACATCGGAGTTGCCCCGCTGCCCGTGCCGGACGACCAGGTCGCCCAGTACGGCAAGGGCTACATCACCGGCACCATCACCGGTATCGCCGCCAACAGCAAGAAGCAGAACGCCGCTTGGGAGTTCGTCAAGTACATCACCACGGACACGGACGCGGTGGTCGGCTTCTCCAACTCCATTCACAACGTGCCCTCCACCCTCGCCGCCCTCAAGTCCCCGAAGCTGAAGTACGACCCGCGCTTCAAGACGTTCCTGGACATCGCGTCGAACCAGAACTCGACGACAAGTCCCGCCTCGATCAACGGCGGTGTGTATCTGACGACGATCCAGAACCTCGGCTACGACTACGAGAGCGGCAAGGTGAAGGATCTGGACTCCGCCTTGAAGAGCACCGCCCAGCAGATCGACACCGACATCGCGCAGGCGAAGTAGCCCCGGAATGAGCACAGTCACCCTGGCGAAGAAGCGCCGCCCGCCCGGCCTCGCCGCGAAACAGCGGAAACAAGCGCTTCGCACCCTCGCCTTCATGTCGCCCTGGCTGATCGGCTTCGCGGTCTTCTTCGCGTATCCGCTGATCTCGACGGTCTATTTCTCGTTCATGCACTACGACGGTTTCAAGCCGCCGACGTGGGTGGGGACGAAGAACTGGACGTACGTCTTCAAGAACTATCCGTACTTCTGGCCCGCGATGCGCAACACGCTGTGGCTGGTCGTGGTGATGGTCTCGCTCCGGGTCGTGTTCGGGCTCGGCGTCGGGCTGTTGATCACCAAGATCAAGACGGCTACGGGTGTCTTCCGGACGCTGTTCTATCTGCCGTATCTCGCCCCGCCGGTCGCCGCGACGATGGCGTTCGCGTTTCTCCTCAACCCCGGTACCGGGCCGGTGAATTCGATCCTGGAGAAGGTCGGCATCCCGGCCCCGGGCTGGTTCAACGACCCCACCTGGTCCAAGCCGGCCCTCACCCTGCTCGCCCTCTGGGGCATCGGCGACCTCATGGTCATCTTCATGGCCGCACTGCTCGACGTACCCCAAGAGCAGTACGAGGCAGCCGAGTTGGACGGGGCGTCGGCCTGGCAGCGGTTCCGGTACGTCACGCTGCCGAACATCTCGCCCATCGTGATGTTCGCCGTCGTCACCGGCGTGATCCAGACCATGCAGTACTACACACAGCCCCTCATCGCCGGGAAGGTCGCGTCCGGCGTCATCCAGGGCGCGGGCACGCAGTTCGAGCCCGGCTACCCGGAGAAGTCCACGCTCACCCTTCCCCAGCTCGTCTACAACCTCGGCTTCCAGCGCTTCGACTACGGCTCGGCCTGCGTGGTGGCACTCGTCCTGTTCGCCCTGTCGATGGTGTTCACCGCGTTCCTGATGCGGCGCCGGGGCGGCCTCAACCTGGCAGGTGACTGACCCATGGCCCAAGTACTCGACAAACCAGTGGAGTTGCGCGCTCCCGTCACCCCCGCCGAGCGCACCGCCCGCCGCAAGGCGCTCATGGAGTGGATCGCCGTCCACTCGCTCGGCGTCGCCGCCGCGCTCTTCTTCACGCTCCCGTTCGTGTTCGTGTTCCTGACCTCGCTGATGAGCGACAGCCAGGCCCTGAGCCGGGACCTGATCCCGCACACCTGGGAGTGGGGCAACTACAAGAAGGTCTTCGACACCCCGGGCTTCCTCACCTGGTGGAAGAACACGCTGATCTACGCCGGTCTCGGCACCGTCCTGACCGTCGTGTCGTCGATCCCGGTGGCGTACGCGCTCGCCAAGTTCCGCTTCCGGGGCCGGAATCTGTCGCTGATGCTGGTCATCTCGATGATGATGCTGCCGCCGCAGGTCGTGATCATCCCCATGTACCTGTTCTGGGCGAAGCAGTTGGACCTGTCGGGCACGCTGTGGCCGCTGATCATCCCGATGGCGTTCGGAGACGCTTTCTCGATCTTCCTGCTGCGGCAGTTCCTGATGACCATCCCGAACGAGTACCTGGACGCGGCGAGGGTCGACGGCTGCGGCGAGTTCAAGACGCTCGTGCGGGTCGTCCTGCCGATGGCCAAGCCCGGTATCGCCGCTGTGGCGCTCTTCCAGTTCTTCTACGCCTGGAACGACTACTTCGGACCGCAGATCTACGCGTCCGAGAACCCCGGTGCCTGGACGCTGAGTTACGGCCTGGAGTCGTTCAAGGGCGCGCACCACACCGACTGGAATCTCACCATGGCCGCGACCGTGCTGGTCATGGCCCCCGTGATCCTCGTGTTCTTCTTCGCGCAGAAGGCGTTCGTCGAGGGCGTCACGCTCACCGGAGTGAAGGGTTAACCAGGTATGAAACTCACCGTGGTCGGCGGAGGCTCGACCTACACACCCGAACTCATCGACGGCTTCGCCCGGTTGAGGGACACCCTGCCCGTCGAGGAGCTCGTCCTCGTCGACCCGGCGCCCGAACGCCTGGAGCTGGTGGGCGGGTTGGCCCGCCGGATCTTCGCCAAGCAGGGGCACCCCGGGAAGATCGTGACGACGTTCGACCTGGACGCCGGTGTCGAGGGCGCCGACGCGGTGCTGCTCCAGCTCCGGGTCGGCGGTCAGGCGGCCCGCGAGCAGGACGAGACGTGGCCGCTGGAGTGCGGCTGCGTCGGTCAGGAGACGACCGGCGCGGGCGGCCTGGCCAAGGCGCTGCGGACCGTACCGGTGGTCCTCGACATCGCGGAACGGGTCCGCCGGACGAACCCGGACGCCTGGATCATCGACTTCACCAATCCGGTGGGGATCGTCACCCGCGCCCTGCTCCAGGCCGGCCACAAGGCGGTCGGGCTGTGCAACGTGGCGATCGGTTTCCAGCGGAAGTTCGCCGGGCTCCTCGGGGTCACCCCGAACGATGTGCACCTCGACCATGTGGGCCTCAACCACCTCACGTGGGAAACCGGTGTGCGGCTCGGCGGCCCCGAGGGCGAGAACGTGCTGCCCAAGCTGCTCGGCGAACACGGCGACGACATCGCCGCCGACCTGAGCCTGCCCCGGGTTCTGCTCGACCGGCTCGGCGTGGTCCCGTCGTACTACCTGCGGTACTTCTACGCGCACGACGAGGTCGTACGGGAACTGCGGACCAAGCCGTCCCGGGCCTCCCAAGTGGCCGAGATGGAACGGAACTTGCTCAAGATGTACGCCGATCCGGCCCTCGACGAGAAGCCCGCACTGCTCGCCAAGCGCGGCGGGGCCTACTACTCCGAGGCCGCCGTGGACCTCGCGGCCGCGCTGCTCGGCGGTGGCGGCAACCCCTACCAGGTGGTGAACACGTACAACAAGGGGACGCTGCCGTTCCTGCCGGACGACGCGGTGATCGAGGTGCAGGCGGCCGTCGGTGCGAAGGGCCCGACTCCCCTTGCCGTGGCGGAAGTCGACCCGCTGTACGCGGGGTTGATGGCCAATGTGACGGCGTACGAGGACCTCGCTCTGGAGGCCGCGCTGCGCGGGGGCCACCACCGGGTGTTCCGGGCGCTGCTCTCGCATCCCCTGATCGGCCAGTACGAGTACGCCGAAGCCCTGACCGACCAGCTGATCGCGCACAACCGGGAGCACCTCGCGTGGGCCTGACCGCAAGTGTCCTCGCCGTCGACGCGGGCAACAGCAAGACCGACGTCGCGGTCGTGGCGGCCGACGGGGAAGTCCTCGCCACGGCCCGCGGCGGCGGGTTCCGGCCGCCGGTCGTGGGCGTCGAGACGGCCGTGGACAACGTCGCCGAAGCCGTCGGCCGCGCCTTCGCGGAGGCGGGGGTGAGCGCCGTCGACCATGTGTCGGCCTGTCTCGCCAACGCCGACTTCCCGGTGGAGGAGGAGCAGTTGGCGGCCGCGCTGCACGCGCGCGCGTGGGGCACGGGTGTGGAAGTGCGCAACGACACGTTCGCGATCCTGCGGGCGGGCATCCCGGAGCCGCGCGGTGTCGCCGTCGTGTGCGGGGCCGGCATCAACTGCGTCGGCATGCGGCCCGACGGCCGCACCGCCCGCTTCCCGGCGATCGGCCGTATCTCCGGTGACTGGGGCGGCGGTTGGGGCCTGGCGGAGGAGGCCCTGTGGCACGCGGCCCGCGCGGAGGACGGACGCGGCGGCCCTACGGCCCTGGCGCGTACGCTCCCGGCGTACTTCGGCCTGGACTCGATGTACGACCTCATCGAGGCGCTGCATCTGGAGCACGTCGCGCACCACCGTCGGCACGAGTTGACGCCGGTGCTGTTCGCGACGGCGGTGGACGGCGACCCGGTGGCCCGTTCGATCGTGGACCGGATGGCGGAGGAGGTCGTGGCCATGGCGACGGTCGCGCTGACCCGCCTGGAGCTGCTCGACGAGGAGGCGCCGGTGCTGCTCGGCGGCAGCGTCCTCGCCGCCCGGCATCCCCAACTGGACGACCGTATAAGGGAGTTGCTGGCAGCCAGGGCGCCCAAGGCGGTGGCGACGGTCGTCACCGCGCGGCCGGTCCTCGGCGCCGTCCTGCTCGGTCTGGACCATGTGGGCGCCGCGGCCGAGGCACATGCGCGGGCCAGGGCCCATTACGAGCGCTGACACCTGGGAACCGAACAGATTCCCACGGCGTATTCATGGACAGGGGGGCGGTGCGGGGCGTTGTGTGGTGCCGGAAATCCGGTGACCACGATGCGATCCGATCAAGATCCAGTGAAGGCCGGTGCGGAATGTCAGTCCTGGCGGCGATACTTGCCGCGACGGGATGACCCTGGGGGAGGTCAGCAGTGACACAACCGCAGAAGAGCAGTACGGCGCCACCGGGCACCGCCGTGCCCACGATGCCGGCGCCGCCGCCGCAGCCGGGCCGGCCGGGGGCGCCCGCGCCCCGGCGTACGCCGGACGCGGCGCCCGCGCGCCGTACGGCGATCGCCGAGGGCGTCGACCGGTTGCGCGCGGCCGCCACCACCGAGCCGGGCCGGCTGCGGGCCATCGGCGCGCTGCTGGCCGTGCTGGTGATCGCGTTCGGCGCGGTCACCGCCTGGCAGACCGCCAGCCGGGCGACGGCGGCGGGCGACGTGCTCCACCACAGCCAGCCGCTCAGCTCGGACGCGGCGGACATCTACCGCTCGCTCGCCGACGCCAACACGATGGCGGCCAGCGGTTATCTGGCGGGGCTCCAGGAGACGCAGGCGACCCGCGACCAGTACGAGGCGGACATCAAGACGGCCGCCGCGAAGCTCGTGACGGCCGCCGCCAACACCGCCCCGGGCTCGTCGTCCGCGACCACCATCGAGCAGCTCAACGAACTGCTGCCGGAGTACAAGGGCCTGGTCGAGTCGGCCCGCGCCAACAACCGGCAGGGCTTCCCGGTGGGCGGCGCCTATCTGCGCGCGGCGAACGACACCATGCAGAACAAGATGCTCCCCAAGGCGGAGACCCTCTACAAGACGGAGAACCAGCGGCTGAGCGACGACTACGGGGACGCGACGCCGTACCCGTGGTTCGCGATCGCCCTCGGGCTCCTCACGCTCGGCGGTCTGGCCTGGGCCCAGCGGCGCAACTACCAGCGCACGAACCGGGTGTTGAACCACGGCCTGGTCGCCGCCTCGGCGACCACCGCGGTCGTCCTGCTGTGGGTGGTCGTCGGCCACACCGTCGCGCGCGCGGGGCTCGACGCCTCGTACGACCACGGCGTGAAGTCGCTGAACGTGCTGCACGACGCGCGTATCGCCTCCCTGAAGGCGCGCAGCGACGAGAACCTGACGCTGGTCAGCCGCGGCGCGGAGACGAAGACGCTGGCGGACAAGACGGTCGTGGACGCCTACGACTACGAGTACGACCAGGAGATCGCGAAGCTCGGCAAGGGCCTGAAGCTGGCCGACTCGCTGGCCGACGACTCCGCGGGCCGCAAGCCCGTCGCGGTCGCCAACAGCTCGATGAAGGTGTGGATCTCCCGCCACGCGAAGGTCAGCGACGACAACGAGAAGGGCCTCTACCAACAGGCCCGTGACGGTGTCATCGGCAAGAGCGGCGCGACCGGCGAGTGCTTCAACGCCGTGGACGCCTCGCTGAACACGGCACTTGAGCACGAGACGAGCGAGTTCAGGAAGTCCGCGGGCGACGGCCTGGACGCGATGACCGGCCTCACCCTCGGGGCCGCGGTGCTCGCGGTGCTGGGTGCGGCCGGGGCCGTCCTGGGCATCGGGCGCAGGCTGTCGGAGTACCGGTGAAAGGGGGCGTGACGATGCGCGCACGGAGTGACTTCTTTCGCCGCCTGAACGCTGTACGGCGCGTGCGGGCCGGCCTGCGGGGCTGGGGCGGGGTGGGCGCGATGGCGGTCGTCTGCGTCCTCGCGGTCGCCTTCGTGCTGCTGCTGCCGCTCACACAGTCGCGCGGCGAGGCGGGCACGGCCCTCGGCGGTCAGCGGACGGTCCAGGGCACCCAGGCCAGGGCGCCCGAGTGCGACGAGAAGACCGTCCAGAACCAGAGCTCGTCCCCGTCGGACGCCGACGGCACCACGATCGACGCCATCAAGGCGCGCGGTGTGCTCAAGGTGGGCATCGACCAGAACAGCTACCGCTGGGGCTACCGCAACCCCAACAGCGCCTCCGGTGACCTGGAGGGCTTCGACATCGACCTGGTCACCGCGATCGCGAAGAACATCTTC
This sequence comes from Streptomyces sp. P5F9, assembly GCF_057961495.1. Lineage (NCBI taxonomy): Bacteria > Bacillati > Actinomycetota > Actinomycetes > Kitasatosporales > Streptomycetaceae > Streptomyces > Streptomyces sp. P5F9. The sequence continues at coordinate 7,558 of NZ_JBXVPZ010000229.1, forward strand.
GGCGCCTCCTACACCGCCAACAGCGTCCAGTTCCTGGCCATCCCGACCAACCAGCGCATCCCGGCGGTCCAGGACAAGCAGGTCGACATGGTGGTCCGCACCATGACGATCACCTGCGACCGGGCCGGCCAAGTGGCCTTCTCCGCCCCGTACTTCCTCACCGGCCAGCAGGTCCTCGCCCCCAAGGCGTCGACGATCACCGGCTACGACAAGTCCCTGGCCGGCAAGCGCGTCTGCTCCGCGTCGGGCTCCACGGCGAACGACCGGCTGACGGACGACAAGGCGAGCGGCAAGCTGCCCGCCAGCGTGAAGATCCTGCCCCCCGTCGCCAACCAGCTGGACTGCCTGGTGGAGCTCCAACTCGGCCAGGCGGACGCGGTGGTGACCGACGGCGCGCTCGCCGCGAGCCAGGCCGCGCAGGACCCGACGGTGGAGCTGAAGGGCACCACCTTCACCACCGAGTACTACGGCGTGGCGATGAACAAGGACGCCACCGATCTGGTACGCCGGGTCAACCGAATACTGGAGAGCTACCGCACCAGCCCGGACGGCTGGCGGGCGTCGTACACGAAATGGCTGCTGCCCACCCTGGGTAAGAACTCGGAGTCGGCCGACCCGCCGACACCGCACTACACGTGACGGGTCATCAACTACCGAACGGCACAACGGACCTTCCACGGAACACAACGCAGCGAGAGGTGATCGATGGGCGTCACGGGACCCCCCGGGCCGGTAATGGACCGGGACGAGGTGGACCGTGCGCTGGCGCGGCTCGGCGCGGAGCACGAGGCCATCGAGACCTCGCTCCTCGCCCTGCAGGACCACGCGGGCCGCAGACTCCTCGAAGGCGCCGAGCTGACCGGCACGACCAAGGAGCGCTGGGCGTCCACGGACGCGTCGATCACGCTGCTGTGGGCGTACTTCGACGCCTACACGGACGCGTTCCGCGCCGCCCAGAGCATCCGCTCGCGGCGCCGCTGGTCCAGCCGTGAGGACCTGGTCGAGCTGACCGAGCTGCTGCGCGGCGAGTCCGTCACGGTCGCCGGTTCGACCACGGCGACGGCCAACATGCCGACGCTGACCGGCGGTTCGAGCAAGCTGAGCCGCCAGTTCTCGCTGAGCGCGCTCGTCGACGAGATGAACGACCTGTACGCGAGCTCGCTGGACATGGTCGTCACCTCCGACGCGGTGTGGTCGGCGCTGCCCGCCCGGATCGATTTACTGGCCGCGGAGTTGCAGCGCACCCGGCAGCTCGCCCACTCCGTCGGCGTGCGCCCGGGCGAACACCCGGCGGGCGACGACCTGGAGCGCATCACCCACACCCTGACCGAGCTGCGCGAGCGGGTCATCTCCGACCCGCTGGCCTTCTGGGTGCGGGCGCAGGGCAGTTCGGCCCCCGGCGGCGGCCGCCCGGACACCACGGTCTACGACCGGGAGGCGCGCGCCCTGGAGGACGTGCGCCGCGAGATCGACGCCGTGCTCACCGTCCGGCAGGACGCGGAGGCCCGGCTGGTGAAGCTGCGGGACGTGCTGTCCCGCGCGGACCGCACCCTCTCCGAGGCACGCACCGCGCGCGGTGAGGTCCTCGCGAAGATCGCGGCCACGGAGGTGCCGGTCGTCAGCGGACCGCCGACCGTGCTGCAGGAGCAGCTGTCGACGGCCGCCGAGTACCGCAGACACGCCCAGTGGCACCGTCTGTCCCCACTCCTGGAGTCCCTGGAGCGGAAGGCGGAGGACGAACTGCTGCGCGCCCGCGAGTCGTTGACCGCGGTCACCCAGCCACTGGCGGTCCGCGCGGAACTGCGCGGCCGCCTCGACGCGTACAAGGCGAAGGTCGCCCGGCACGGCCTCGCGGAGGACCCGTTGCTGATCGAGCGGTACGACGCGGCCCGCCGCATGCTGTGGAGCGCGCCCTGCGACCTGCGCGTCGCCGAACAGGCGGTGCTGCGCTACCAGCACGCGGCCGCCGAGCAGTTCAACGCTCCGCGGACACAGCCGCAGGGCGGTCCCGAGGACCAGAGGGGGCCGGGCGCGTGAGTGACGAGGGAGAAGCGGGGTCGGTCATGAGCGAGACACAGCAGAAGTGTCAACGGCCGGGCTGCGAGGGGTCGTACGAGGACGTCGGCGGCGGTGAGCTGTACTGCGACACGTGCGGTCTGGCGCCGGTGGTGTCGGCGAAGGGCGCGATCAGCTCACCGCCCACGGGGATGACCAGCGGCAAGGGCTCGCGGGGCACGGGGAGCGGCAGTTCCCGTACCAGCAGCCGCAGTTCGCGTACGTCGTCGCAGTCGTCGAAGTCCCGGCGCTCGGTGTCGGGGCGGCTCTCGCGCTCGGAGTCGGGCCGGGCCTCCAGCCGCTCGGTGTCGGTGCGCAGCTCCGGCTCGTCGTCGGGGACCTCCAGCCGCGGCCGGCTCGGCGTCGGCCTGGTGCAGGTGCCGGCGGTGCCGCGGCCGGACCCGCGCGAGATGGTCCTGGAGAACCCGGAGGTGCCCGAGCGGAAGCGGTTCTGCTCGCGCTCGGACTGCGGTGCGCCGGTGGGCCGGGCGCGCGGCGACAGCCCGGGGCGCACGGAGGGTTTCTGCACCAAGTGCGGCAACCCGTACTCGTTCACGCCCAAGCTGGAAGCCGGCGACATCGTGCACGGCCAGTACGAGGTCGTGGGCTGTCTGGCGCACGGCGGCCTGGGCTGGGTCTATCTCGCGGTGGACCGCGCGGTCTCCGACCGCTGGGTGGTCCTCAAGGGCCTCCTCGACACCGGCGACCAGGACGCGATGGAGGCCGCGATCTCCGAGCGGCGCTTCCTCGCCGAGATCGAGCACGCCAACATCGTGCGGATCTACAACTTCGTGGAACACCTGGACCAGCGGACGGGTTCGCTGGACGGGTACATCGTCATGGAGTACGTCGGCGGCAAGTCCCTCAAGGAGATCGCCAACGACCGCCGTACGGAAGGCGGGAAGCGCGATCCGCTGCCGGTGGAGCAGGCCTGCGCGTACGGCATCGAGGCCCTGGAGGCGCTCGGCCACCTGCACAGCCGCAACCTGCTGTACTGCGACTTCAAGGTCGACAACGCGATCCAGACCGAGGACCAGCTCAAGCTGATCGACATGGGCGCGGTGCGCAGGATGGACGACGACGAGTCGGCCATCTACGGCACGGTGGGCTATCAGGCCCCGGAGGTCGCGGAGGTCGGCCCGTCGGTGGCGAGCGACCTGTACACGGTCGCCCGCACGCTCGCGGTGATGACCTTCGACTTCCAGGGCTACACGAACGTCTTCGTGGACTCCCTGCCCGACCCGGACAACATCGAGGTCTTCCGCCGCTACGAGTCGTTCTACCGGCTCCTGGTCCGCGCCACCGACCCCGACCCGGCCCGCCGGTTCGCCTCCGCGCAGGAGATGGCCGAGCAGCTGACGGGCGTCCTGCGCGAGGTCGTCTCGCTGCAGACCGGGCGGGCCCGCCCGTCGCTTTCGACCCTGTTCGGGCCCGAACTCAAGGTCACGGACACGGAGTTGTTCCCGACGCTGGACGGGGACGTGTCCCTGCTGGGGGCGAGAGCGGTACAGCCGCCGAAGCGGTCCCCAAGTGCCCGCTCCGGCACGGCACTTGCCGAACGCCCCCATGGCGGCCAGGTGTTGACCTCGCTCAACGGCAGCGCGCCGAGCATCGTCAAGCAGGTCGACTCCCCCGCCGTGGCCCTCGCGCTGCCCGTTCCGCACGTCGACCCGACCGACCCGAACGCGGGTTTCCTGGCGGGCCTGATGACGACCGCGGCGACCGAACTGCTCGGCGCTCTCGCGTCCGCGCCGTCGCCGTCCGTGGAGACCCGGCTGCGGCAGATCCGGGCCTGGCTGGAGAACGGCGACTCGTACACCGCGCTGGACGCCCTGGCGAAGCTGGAGGACGAACGGCCCGACGACTGGCGGGTGGTCTGGTACACGGGCGTGGCCGCGCTGGCGACCCGTGACTACGAAGCCGCCGCGCTGTCCTTCGACGCGATCTACGACGCCTTCCCCGGCGAGCCCGCGCCGAAGCTGGCGCTCGGCCTGTGCGCCGAGGTGCTGGGGCAGCTGGACAACGCGGCCGAGTACTACCGGCTGGTGTGGTCGACCGACCCGAGCTATGTGAGCGCGGCCTTCGGCCTGGCCCGCGTCCAGTTCGCGACCGGCGACCGGCCCGGCGCCGTACGGACGCTGGAGTCGGTGCCCGAGGCGTCGATCCACTACACGGCCGCGCGGGTGGCCGCCGTACGGGCGCGGCTTCGGGAGCGGGCCGCGACGGCGGACGACACGCCGTTCCTGGACGATCTGACCGCGGCCGCCGGGCAGGTGGAAGCGCTGGAGGGATACGGTCTGGACGCGGTCCGGCGCGAGCGGTTGTCGGCCGAGGTCCTCGGCCGCGCCCTCGACTGGATACTCTCCGGAGGCCAGGGTTCCGTACCGCTCACGCGGCGGGAGCTGCTCGGCAGCGAACTGGACGAGCGGGGACTCCGCTTCGGCCTGGAGCGTTCGTACCGCACGCTGGCCCGGCTGGCACGGGACGGCGAGGAGAGGATCGACCTGGTGGAACGAGCCAACCGTTACCGCCCCCGGACGTGGGTGTAGTTGATGTCGCAGATGCCCCAGCTCTCCGCCTGCCCGAGCTGCGAAGAGCCCCTGGAGTCCGGTGACCGCTTCTGCGGCGCGTGCGGATACGACCTGTCCGCCGTGCCCGCGCCGCCGGACGACCACCCGACGCTCACCATGAACGGCGCGGTGCCGCTCCCGCCCGAGGAGGCCGCGGACGTGGACTGGCCCGTGGTGCCCCAGCCGGAGGGCGCCGAGACCCCGCCGGCGGTCCATCTGCCGACGGACCTGCCCGGCACCGACTCGGGCGGCATCCCCCTGCCGTCCGACGCCCCGCTGCCGCCCACCGGTTCGCCGGTCTCCCCGGCCACGGGCGTACGGTTCGACCGGCCGCCGGAGCCCGACGAGTACCCCCTTCAGGCGCCGGACCCTCGGGTCGCCGCCGATCCGCCGACCGCCGGCGAGGGCGTCAAGGTGTGCGTGGCCTGCCGCTCGGGCCGGGTCGACCCGGACGGCTACTGCGAGAACTGCGGGCACGCCCAGCCCCGCGAACGCGACCACATGGAACAGGAGTTGGGCCCGCTCGCCGCGGTCAGCGACCGCGGGCTGCGCCACCACCGCAACGAGGACGCCTTCGCCGTAGGACAGTGCCTGCTGCCCGACGGGGCGCCCGCGCTCGTCGCGGTCGTGTGTGACGGGGTGTCGTCGGCGACGCGGCCCGACGCGGCCTCGCTGGCGGCCTCCCGGCAGGCGGGCGAGGCGCTGCTGGCCGCGCTGCCGCAGGGGACGCAACCGCAGGCGGCGATGCACGAGGCGATCATCGCGGCCTCGCACGCGGTCAACTCCCTTGCCCAGGAGCCCGCCACGGCCCGCGAGCACGCCCCGCACCAGAACGCGCCGGCCTGCACGCTGGTCGGTTCGATCGTCACCCCGACCCTCCTGGTCGTCGGCTGGGTCGGCGACAGCCGCGCCTACTGGATCCCGGTGGACCGCAGTTCACCGCCGGCCCGGCTCACCGAGGACGACTCGTGGGCGGCGCAGATGGTCGCCGCGGGCCTGATGAGCGAGGCGGAGGCCTACGCCGACGAGCGCGCCCACGCGATCACCGGCTGGCTCGGCGCGGACGCGTACGAACTGGAGCCGCACACCGCCTCGTTCAAGCCGGACCGCCCCGGTGTGGTGGTGGTCTGCACGGACGGACTGTGGAACTACGCGGAGTCCGCCGAGGAGATGGCCGAGATCGTCCCCGCCGACGCGGCGGTCCGTCCGCTGCACAGCGCCCAGGTGTTGGTCGGCCACGCACTGGACGGCGGGGGCCACGACAACGTAACAGTGGCCGTCGTCCCGTTCCCCGCCCCGCCGCAAGGGGCAGTATCCGGCTGAGGCCGTACAAACGGGACGGCCTCGGACCGGTGGGGACCGGTCCGCATATAGTCATCGCCCCATTCAGGTGGGGTACTTGAGGGGGAACAGAGCAGGCATGGCCAATTTCTCGAAGTCGAACGTGCCACAGTTCTCGGTCGACGTGTACCAGAACGAGTATCTGCCGGAGGGCGGCCGCGAGGTCAACGCGATCGTCACGGTGACCTCGACCGGCGGCGGCACCATCGGGAGCCCGGTCGCGGCGCCCCATCTGTACTCGGCCGGGCAGGGTCCGGACGCGGCCGTGGCGATCATGGTCGACTGCTCGGGGTCGATGGACTACCCGCCGACCAAGATGCGCAACGCCCGGGACGCCACGGCCGCCGCGATCGACACCCTGCGCGACGGGGTGCACTTCGCGGTGATCGGCGGCACGCATGTCGCCAAGGAGGTCTATCCGGGCGGCGGGGCGCTCGCGGTCGCCGACTCCCGGACCCGGGACCAGGCCAAGCAGGCGCTGCGCAAGCTGAGCGCGGGCGGCGGTACGGCGATCGGCACCTGGCTGCGCCTCGCCGACCGGCTGCTGTCCTCGACGGACGTCTCCATACGCCACGGCATCCTGCTGACCGACGGCCGCAACGAGCACGAGGCGCCGGAGGACCTGAAGGCCTCCCTCGGCTCCTGCGCCGGACGTTTCACCTGTGACGCGCGGGGCGTGGGCACCGACTGGGAAGTGAAAGAAGTCACAGGGATCGCCTCCGCGCTGCTCGGCACCGCCGACATCGTCGCCGACCCGGCCAACCTCGCCGCCGACTTCACGAAGATGATGGAGACGGCGATGGGCAAGGAGGTCGCGGACGTCGCGCTGCGGCTGTGGACGCCGGTGGGCACGGCCATCAAGTTCGTCAAGCAAGTCGCGCCCAGGGTCGAGGAGTTGACCGACCGCCGCACCGAGGCGGGACCCCGCGCCGGGGACTACCCCACCGGGTCCTGGGGAGACGAGTCCCGTGACTACCACGTGTGCGTCGAGGTCCCCGAGGCCGGCATCGGCCAGGAGATGCTCGCCGCCCGGGTCTCCCTGGTCGTCCCGCAGCCCGACGGAAGCACCCAGAACCTCGGCGCCCAGGGCCTGGTGAAGGCCGTATGGACCGACGACATGGTGGCCTCCACGTCCATCAACCCCCAGGTCGCGCACTACACCGGGCAGGCCGAACTGGCACAAGTCATCCAACAAGGGCTCGATCTCCGCAAATCGGGAGATGTCGATGGAGCAACGGCCAAACTGGGACGGGCCGTTCAGCTCGCCAGCGTCTCCGGAAACGCGGATACTGCGAAACTGCTTGCGAAGGTGGTGGACGTGGTCGATGCCGCGGCGGGTACTGTGCGACTGAAGGCGAAGGTCGCGGAGGCCGACGAGATGACTCTCGAAACACGGTCCACAAAGACTGTTCGTGTAAAGAAGTGACCTAGCCAGCACGACTCCGTGAGACCCAGAACGACCCTGTGCGAAAGGGGGACGCGCCGACATGCCGACCTGCCCGAACGGACACCAGTCGGGTTCCGACGACTGGTGCGAGGTCTGCGGTCACCGCATGGCCGGTGCCGTGCCCCCGCCCCCGCC
>NZ_JBXVPZ010000230.1:0-15088 GCF_057961495.1 Streptomyces sp. P5F9
GACGGCGGTGCCGGGGTGGGCGCTGTTCCTGAAGTCCCGCTCGCCGCCGGGGACTTCGGGGCATCGAGGGGAACCAGGGTGACGCTTCCGGTCGGGCGGGCCGCCCTGGCCGACGGGTGGGGCGGGCCGATCGCCACGTAACCGTCGCCGGTGTCTCCGCACGCGGTCAGTGTCACGCAGGCGACGGCCGCCGACGCGCCCAACAGGGCGCCTCGGCGGCCAGCTGTCCATGTCGAACGAGGCATCGCGCCATGGTGGCTGACACTCCGTCAAATAGGAACCCTCGTGACCCTGTTGGGGGTCAGTCCGAGATCAGGCCCTCGCGGAGGGTCGAGAGGGTGCGGGTCAGCAGCCGGGAGACGTGCATCTGGGAGATGCCGACCTCCTCGCCGATCTGCGACTGGGTCATGTTGGCGAAGAAGCGCAGCATGATGATCCGGCGCTCGCGGGGCGGGAGCTTGGCGAGCAGCGGCTTGAGCGACTCGCGGTACTCCACGCCCTCCAGGGCCGTGTCCTCGTAGCCGAGACGGTCCGCCAGCGAGCCCTCGCCGCCGTCGTCCTCGGGGGCCGGGGAGTCGAGCGAGGAGGCGGTGTACGCGTTGCCGACCGCGAGGCCGTCGACGACGTCCTCCTCGGACACGCCCAGCACCGCGGCGAGTTCGGGGACGGTCGGCGACCGGTCCAGCTTCTGGGAGAGCTCGTCGCTGGCCTTCGTCAGGGCCAGTCGCAGCTCCTGGAGGCGACGCGGGACGCGCACCGACCACGACGTGTCGCGGAAGAAGCGCTTGATCTCGCCCACGACGGTCGGCATCGCGAACGTCGGGAACTCCACCCCGCGTTCGCAGTCGAAGCGGTCGATCGCCTTGATCAGGCCGATCGTGCCGACCTGGACGATGTCCTCCATCGGCTCGTTGCGGGAGCGGAAACGCGCGGCGGCGTAGCGCACCAGCGGGAGGTTGAGCTCGATGAGGGTGTCCCTGACGTAACCGCGCTCGGGGCTGTTCTCGTCGAGTGCGGCGAGCCGCAGGAAGAGGGAGCGGGACAGGGTGCGGGTGTCGATGGCTCCCGTGGTCGGGAGGGCCGGGGCCGGTACGGCGGGTACGGCCTCAAGGACCGTAACGGCGTCGAGTGCGGGCTCAGCGTCGCTCTTGGTGAGCGTGAGCACCTTCGAGCTGCCCTGGTCTGCGGACATGCCACCCCCTTTGGGTCGCGGGACGGTCGTGGCGATCGCCCCCGTCTGGGGAGCGGTGCCTTCACCTGAATACCGGAGCCGGAGCCACGGCAAACGCGCTTCCCGCAGAATGTCACATGTCGGCAACACGCTGTAGTGACATGTCGACATGTCTGTGACGAATCAGCCCTGGAAACAGGGGGTCTGACGGCTTTTCAGTGCAGAACTGTCGGGAAAGGGCCCTGTGAGCGATTCGTTCGTACCGGTGACAGCTCGCTCGGGCTTTCGGTTATGTCCGGGTACGGCCGCCGTTACGGGTTCCGAAGCGGCTCCCGCCGGGGCTTCTACGCCTCGATGCGGTTCGCGGAGCGCAGCCGCTGGAAGCTGCGCGCGAGGAGCCGGGAGACGTGCATCTGGGAGACGCCGAGCTCCGCGCTGATCTGCGACTGGGTGAGGTTGCTGTAGTAGCGCAGCAGCAGGATCCGCTGTTCCCGCTCGGGGAGTTGGACCAGGAGATGGCGGACGAGGTCGCGGTGTTCCACGCCGTCCAGGGCCGGGTCCTCGTAGCCGAGCCGGTCGAGCAGGCCGGGCAGTCCGTCGCCCTCCTGGGCGGCCTCCAGGGAGGTCGCGTGGTACGAACGGCCGGCCTCGATGCAGGACAGCACCTCGTCCTCGCCGATGCGCAGCCGCTCGGCGATCTCGCCGGTGGTCGGAGTGCGCCCGAAGGCGGTCGTCAGGTCCTCGGTCGCCGCGTTGACCTGCACCCACAACTCGTGCAGTCGGCGCGGGACATGGACCGTGCGGACGTTGTCACGGAAGTACCGCTTGATCTCGCCGATGACGGTCGGCATCGCGAACGTCGGGAACTGCACGCCCCGGTCCGGGTCGAAGCGGTCGATGGCGTTGATCAGACCGATCGTGCCGACCTGGACGACGTCCTCCATCGGCTCGTTGCGGGAGCGGAAGCGGGCGGCGGCGTAGCGCACGAGCGGGAGGTTCGCCTCGATGAGCGCCCCGCGCACCCGGTTGTGCTCCGGCGTACCCGGCTGCAGCCCCTTGAGCTGGCCGAAGAGCACCTGGGTGAGGGCCCGGGTGTCGGCGCCGCGGCTGCGCGGCGGAGCGGCTGCCACGGGGGTCTGGGCGGGCGCCTCGTCCTGGGGCGGCGCTGTACTGGCCGACACGGTCAACGCCACACCTCTTCAATAGGTCAACTTCAAAAGGTCAACTCATCCGTCAAAAGCGGTCATAGCATCACAAGACATGTGCACTGTGTGCAAGCACCGCCTAATACCGTGTTATGCCGTGTTGAGCAACAAAAGCCCCCTGCCGTGAGGGCAGGGGGCTCCGCAGAAGGCTGTTCGGGGGCGGGTTCAGAACTCGTAGTCGGCGACGATCCACGTGGCGAACTCGCGCCACAGCGCGACGCCGACCTGGTGCGCCGGGTGCTCGATGTACCGCTTCAGGGCGTCGGGGTCGTCGACCGCGGAGTTGATCGCGAAGTCGTAGGCGATGGGGCGGTCGCTGATGTTCCAGCCCAGCTCCCAGAAGCGCAGTTCCTCGACCAGGTCGCCGAGCGGGCGGAAGGCCTCGACGCCGGCCACGACGCGCGGGTCGTCGCGCTCGACGCCCTCGTCGAACTTGAAGAGGACGAGGTGGCGGATCATCTGCGCGCTCCTGGTGGGTAGTCGGCTACTGCGCCCCGTCGGCCAGCCAGGTCATGAAGTCGCCGATGGCCTTCGCGGCGTCCGATATGCCCTCGAAGCCTATCTGGACGTAGTCGGCCGCCTTGGACGGGTCCGTGATGATCACGTACAGCGCGAAGACCACGAGCAAGTAGACGACGACCTTCTTGGCGTTCACCGCCATCGCGGCCTCCCCTGTGACTTCGTGCCCGTGGGCCCCCTGCTGCCGGCGGTGAGTGTAACCTTCACGGCCGCTTCTGGATCAACGCACGAAGGGCCCCGTCTTTCGACGGGGCCCTTCAGAAGCGGTAGCGGAGGGATTTGAACCCTCGGTGACTTGCGCCACACTCGCTTTCGAGGCGAGCTCCTTCGGCCGCTCGGACACGCTACCGAGAGAGACCTTACAACAAGGTGGGGCGTGGTTTGAAATCGGTAATCGGAGGCCCGGGACGGGGGTTGCCACCGGCCCTGCTACCGGTCCCGGAAGAACTCCGTGAGCAGGCGGGCGCCGTCCTCCGCGAGGACGCCTCCGATCACCTCGGGGCGGTGGTTGAGCCGCCGGTCGCGTACGACGTCGAAGAGTGAGCCGGCCGCGCCGGCCTTCTCGTCGCGGGCGCCGTAGACGACCCGGTCCACCCGGGACTGCACCAGCGCGCCCGCGCACATCGTGCAGGGTTCGAGGGTGACGACGAGTGTGCAGCCGGACAGCCGCCACTCACCGAGGTGTGCGGCGGCCCGCCGGATCGCGAGGATCTCGGCGTGCGCCGTCGGATCGCCGGTGGCCTCGCGTTCGTTGTGCCCGGTGGCGAGCACGGTCGTACCGTCCGGGGACAGCACGACCGCGCCGACCGGGACGTCGCCGCCCCGGGCGGCCGCTCGGGCCTCGTCCAGGGCGAGCCGCATCGCGGCCCGCCAGCGGTCGCGTACCGGGTCCGGAGTCCCTTCTGTGCGTGCTGTGGTCAGCGGACGGTCTCCAGGACCTCCGAGGCCCCCAGGGCCTCGGCGATGGAGTTCAGCGCGTCGTCCGCGTCGAGGAGCAGCAGCTCCTTCTCGCCGACGCCCAGGTCGTCCAGGATCTGGCGGTCACCGACGGGGCTGTGCGGAACGGCCTCGGCCGAGGAGGTGCCGTCCTCGTCGTCGTCCTCCTCCTCGGTGTCACCGTCCTCGGTGCCGTCGAGGTCGAGGGAGTCCAGATCGACGACATCGTCGTCGTCCGGATCCCGTCCGAGCAGCTCGTCGGTGAGCAGGATCTCGCCGTACGAGCTGCGTGCGGCGGCAGCTGCGTCCGAGACGTAGATCCGAGGGTCGTCCTCGCCGTCGATGCGGACGACGCCGAACCAGGCGTCCTCCTGCTCGATGAGCACCAGCACCGTGTCGTCCTCGGGCGAGGCTTCACGGGCCAGTTCGGCCAGATCCGACAGGCTCTCGACATCGTCGAGCTCTGTGTCGCTCGCTTCCCACCCGTCTTCGGTGCGCGCGAGCAGTGCGGCGAAGTACACCGTGACTCTCCCACTGGTCATAGGTGTGCCGGTTGGGGGTCCCCCCGGCGGAGGCTGCGGGCGGGGAGAGCTCGTGCTCCGAGCCCCACCCACTCGGAATCGTGGCAGAAACAAGGCGTTGAGGGGACGTCTTCGGCTCCCTGTGTCCGCCCGTTTTGATCGACCACCAGCGGGATCGTACGCGGCGATCGCCGTGCACACGCACCCGGTTGGGCTTACAAAGTGCTGTGAGACAGGCCTCAACTACCAGCGGAACGTGCGCATACGCATGGCGTGGCGCAGCCGGGCGGCCTTGGCGCGGCGGGGCTGGACCCGGTCGCGCAGCTCGCGCGCCTCGGTCAGCTCGCGCAGGAACTGGGCCCGGCGCCGCCTGCGCTCGGCATCGGTTTCCCGGCTGTCGTGCTGTGACGGGTCCTCGTGGGACTCACGGTCAGGCATCGGTTCACCACCCCGTTCCGTCCCTCCCACTTTCCCCCGGACGGGCGGTTTGATGCCAGCGCGAGCAGGTACGGAGCGGCGGCTACTGTTGTGGACATGCGTCTCCACGTCGTCGACCACCCCCTGGTCGCCCACAAGCTCACCACGCTGCGCGACCGGCGCACCGACTCCGCGACCTTCCGCCGTCTCGCCGACGAGCTGGTCACCCTGCTCGCCTACGAGGCCACGCGCGACGTGCGCACCGAACAGGTCGACATCACGACGCCGGTCTCCCCGACCACCGGCGTCAAGCTGTCCTACCCGCGCCCGCTGGTCGTGCCGATCCTGCGGGCCGGCCTCGGCATGCTGGACGGCATGGTCCGGCTGCTGCCCTCCGCCGAGGTGGGCTTCATGGGCATGGTGCGCAACGAGGAGACCCTCCAGGCCTCCACGTACGCCACGCGCATGCCGGAGGACCTCTCCGGCCGCCAGGTGTACGTCCTGGACCCGATGCTGGCCACCGGCGGCACCCTGGTCGCGGCGATCCGCGAGCTGATCAAGCGCGGCGCCGACGACGTGACCGCCGTGGTGCTGCTCGCCGCCCCCGAGGGCGTCGAGGTCATGGAGCGCGAACTCGCGGGCACACCGGTGACGGTCGTGACGGCCTCGGTCGACGAGCGCCTGAACGAGCACGGTTACATCGTCCCGGGCCTCGGCGACGCGGGCGACCGCCTGTACGGCGCGGCCGAGTAGGACCGGGTAAGCCCCGGTCGACACCTGATCAACACCTGATTCCCGTACGGCTCTTACGCGCCGTACGGGAGTTTTCGTATGCCCTTTCCCACGGCTCTACGACCGTTCCCGTACGGCTACGAGCAGCTCTTCGGTGTCGCGGTGGCCGTCGGCTCGGGTCCGGACAGGGCGGCCAGGGCCTTGTCGGCGGCCGCCTTCGCCGTGAGGTTCTTGAAGGCGGTGCCGATGACGAGGTCGACCGCGGTGCCCTTGCGGGTGGCCTCGGTGCGGCGCTCGGCGCCGGTGAGCTGGGTGGCGAGGACGGGCAGCGAGGTGTCGAGGGCGGAGGCGGGGCCGAGCAGGACGCCGGTGCCCTTGACCTTCTTGTCCCACTGCGCGGACGCGTTGCCCACGTCACCGATCTTGAAGCCGCGCTTCTTGAGTTCGTCGGCGGTCGACTTGGCGAGGCCGCTGCGGGGCGTGGCGTTGTAGACGTTCACGGTGATCTGGGCGGGCTTCGGTACGGCGGAGCCGGTGCTCGTGCCCGTGCTCGCCGAGGGGCTGGCCTTGGTCGCGCAGTCGGCCTTGGGACCGGCCGCCGCGGCCTGCTTGCCGCCACCGGTGAAGACGTCGATGAGCTGCAACGTGCCCCACCCGCCCACACCCAGTACGGCGACGGACGCGATCACCATGAGGACGAGCCTCCCGCGGCGCCGAGGACGGCGCATACGCGGGTATTTGTCCCCCGTGATCCGGTACTGGCCGCCCATGCCTGGGGGAGTCAGCATGCTCATGAGCGCAGCGTAGTGCGCCCGGGCGGCGATGCCTACTAGATGATCATTCGACCGCGCCGAGACCAACCCGAAAGGGTCAACGCCGAACGGGTCCGGCGCTAGTCCAGCTCAAGCACGCGCGCGTGGAGCACCTGGCGCTGTTGCAGCGCGGCGCGGACCGCGCGGTGCAGGCCGTCCTCCAGGTACAGGTCGCCCTGCCACTTCACGACGTGCGCGAAGAGGTCGCCGTAGAAGGTCGAGTCCTCGGCGAGGAGCGTTTCCAGGTCGAGCTGGCCCTTGGTCGTCACGAGCTGATCGAGGCGGACCGGGCGCGGCGCGACATCCGCCCACTGCCGGGTGCTCTCCCGGCCGTGGTCGGGGTACGGCCGGCCGTTTCCGATGCGCTTGAAGATCACACGGAAAGCCTACCGGTCATGACGTTCCGGGCGCAGCCATGGAGACGGAGTGCGACGCTGGAAAAGATGCCGCAAATACGGTCAAAACGGGAACAGGGGCCTGATATGAGTGACAGCGAGACGATCGCCGCCGGGTACGCCTTCACAGGACCTGCACTCGACCTGGGGGCCCTGCTGTGGGACGGGGCCTGTCTGCCCGACGCGCAGATCCGCATCCCCCTCCCGATGCTCAACCGCCACGGCCTCGTCGCGGGCGCCACCGGCACCGGCAAGACCAAGACCCTCCAGCTCATCGCCGAGCAGCTCTCCGCGCAGGGCGTGCCGGTGTTCCTGGCGGATGTGAAGGGCGATGTGTCGGGCATTTCCGCGCCCGGTGTCACGAACGACAAGGTCGCGGGGCGCGCCGCAGAGGTGAAGCAGCAGTGGACGGCGACCGGCTTCCCGGCGGAGTTCTACGCCCTCGGAGGCATCGGCCACGGCATCCCCGTCCGCGCCACGATCACCGGTTTCGGCCCGGTGCTGCTGTCCAAGGTCCTCCAGCTCAACCAGACCCAGGAGCAGTCCCTCGGCCTGATCTTCCACTACGCCGACACCAAGGGGCTGGAACTGACCGACCTCAAGGACCTGCGGGCGGTCGTCACCTTCCTCACCTCGGACGAGGGCAAGACGGAACTGAAGAACATCGGCGGCCTGTCCACCGCCACGGCCGGTGTGATCCTGCGCTCCCTCACCGCCTTCGAGGCGCAGGGCATGGCCGACTTCTTCGGTGAGCCCGACTTCGACACGAGCGAGCTGCTGCGTACGGCGTCGGACGGCCGCGGCATGGTCTCCGTCCTCGAACTCCCCGCCGTACAGGACAAACCGCAGCTCTTCTCGACCTTCCTGATGTGGATGCTGGCCGACCTCTTCCACGACCTCCCGGAGGTCGGCGACGCCGACAAGCCGAAGCTCGTCTTCTTCTTCGACGAGGCGCATCTGCTCTTCAACGACGCGTCCAAGGCCTTCCTGGACTCCATCACGCAGACCGTCCGCCTCATTCGCTCGAAAGGGGTCGGCGTCTTCTTCGTGACCCAGACCCCGAAGGACGTACCCGGCGACGTCCTGGCCCAGCTGGGCAACCGCGTCCAGCACGCGCTGCGCGCCTTCACCCCCGACGACCAGAAGGCCCTGAAGGCGACGGTGAAAACCTTCCCGAACTCCTCCTACGACCTGGAGGAGATCCTCACGGGCCTCGGCACCGGCGAAGCGGTCGTCACGGTCCTGAGCGAGAACGGCGCCCCGACCCCGGTCGCGGTGACCCGCCTGCGCGCCCCCGAGTCCCTGATGGGCCCGGTCGACGCGGCGACCCTCGACGCGGCGGTCAAGGCCTCATCCCTCTACGGCCGTTACGCACAGGCTGTGGACCGCGAGTCGGCGTACGAGAAGCTGTCGTCACGCCCTCAGCCGCAGGAGGCACCGAAGCCGGCTGCCAAGGCGGCTCCGAAGCAGGACGAGTCGATGGTCCAACAGGTCGTCGGCAGCGGGATGTTCAAGTCCCTGGCGCGATCGGTCGGCACCCAGATCGGCCGCGAGATCACCCGCTCGCTCTTCGGCACGGCCCGGCGGAAGCGCTAGCCCCCGCCGGGCCGTACCGCCTGCGGCAGGTCAGCGCGCCCGTTCCTCCGGGGGCCGCTGCGGCTCGGGTCGGCGGACTTCCGGCTTGGGCGCGTTGCGGACGGCCTCCGCGCGCAGCAGGGCGCGCAGGACCGCGTACGGGTCGATGGGCATGGCTGTGTTCCTAGCGTCGCGGTGACGGGTTGACCTCGGGGACGGTCGGTCCGTCAGCAGCGCAGGACCACGGTGCGCAGAGCGCGCAGGGTGTACGGCGGCCAGGGCGGCGCGGGGAAGGAGCGCGCCCGGGGCGCTCGGGACGTCCGGAACGCCGGGGCGGGCGCGGGCCGCAGCGGCACGGTGGGCCGGCGGACGGTGAGCGAGACGGGCCGTAGGGCGGCGGCCGTGTCGAGGGCGTCGTACTCGACGGTCGTCTCGGCGGACGAGGCGACCGGCGTCGCGCGCACCTCGGCAAGCGTGCCGGGCACCAGCAGGGCGAGCAGCAGCACGAGCGCCCGCAGCCAGGCGCGGCTGCGGGGGAGGCTTCGCGTGGTGCGCACCCTCGTGCTCATGGAAGGTCATCTCCCAGCGGCCGTACGGCGTTCATCGCGACGGGCGCGTAAACCGCCCGCACGGCCTACCAACGAGCCTCACAGGGCCTGGGGCACCTGCTTGGCATGGCTCCTCATCCGGACGGCGGTGACGATCTCGACGACGCCGACCGCCACCAGCCAGATGCCGCAGACGAGGGTGAGGACGGCGACCGAGCGGAAGGGGGAGTCGATCAGCACGATGCCGGCGATGAAGGTGACGATCCCGAGGAAGATCTGCCAGCCGCGCGCGGGCATCGTCCGGTCCTGGACGGCGGCCAGGGTCTGCGTGATGCCCCGGATCAGCCAGCCGATGCCGATCCACAGGGCGAGCAGCAGGATCGACTGCATCGGCCCGCGGAAACAGAACAGGCCCAGCACGATCGACAGCGCACCGCTGATGAACGCCAGTACGCGCAGCGAGGTCGCCCGGTGCGTGCCGAAGGCGGAGACCAGCTGGAAGACACCGCTGATCAGCAGGTAGACGCCGAAGAGGATCCCGGCCGCGAAGAGGGACGCGCCGGGCCATACGAGGACCAGCACGCCGAGGATGAGAGAAGCGACGCCGGTGAGCAGGACGACCTGCCAGGCGGCTTTGGAGAGGGCGAAGAGGGGCCCTTCGAATTCCGGCTCGTCATGCGGGGGCCGCGGCGCGCGCGGGACACGGGTGTCGTGGGCGCGGCGGTCGTCGAACTCCGGGCCCCAGGAGGGGCCGCTCGGTGCCTCGGTCATGGTCCATGTTCTGACCGGGGGCGGACGGGCCGCCACCGGGGCGGGCCACCTGGCTGACGGGATTGTCGGGCGGTGGTGGGGTTACCTGCCGCCGGAGGCCTTCGTCGCCTTCGCCGCCTTGGCCGCGGCCTTCATCTCCTGTTTGTGGGCGCGGACCTTGGCCAGTGACTCGGGTCCGGTGATGTCGGCGACGGAACGGTAGGACTTCGCCTCGCCGTACGCCCCGGCGGCCTCCCTCCACCCCTTCGGCGTGACCCCGAGCTGCTTGCCGAGCAGGGCGAGGAAGATCTGCGCCTTCTGCTTGCCGAACCCGGGCAGCTCCTCAAGCCGCTTGAGCAGCTCGGCTCCCGTGCCGACGCCCTCCCAGACACCGCTCGCGTCCCCGTCGTAGTGCTCGACGAGGTACTGGCAGAGCTGCTGGATCCGCTTGGCCATGGAACCCGGGTAGCGGTGCACGGCAGGCTTCTCGGAGAGCAGTGCCGCGAAGGCCTCGGGGTCCCGTGCGGCGATCTCCTGCGCGTCCAGATCGGCGGCCCCGAGCCGGTCGGCGATCGTCCGCGGCCCCTTGAACGCCCACTCCATCGGCACCTGCTGATCGAGCAGCATCCCCACCAGCGCGGCGAGCGGGGAACGGCCGAGGAGTTCGTCGGCGGCGGGGTCCTGGGCGAGGTGAAGGGTTGCGTCCATGGGTCGATGATGGCGCGTACGGGCGGGGGATGCCTGCCGGTGGGCGCTCGTGGCGTTGGAGCCCGGATGCCGGAGCACGGGCATCTCCGGTGTTCCGCAGACCGCGGCCGCTCGGCGAACCGGCGTGGGGACCGCTCAGGATGCCCGCCAGTACCCCAACGCGTGCACCCGCTCCCGCCGCACCCCCAACTCCCTGCGGACGTACGACGACAGCCCCCGGGTCGTAGCCGTGTCGCAGGTGATCCAGACGTACGGATCGGCGCTGTCCTTCAGCAGGTCGGGGAGCTCCGCGCGTACCCGGTCGGCGAGTTGGCCCCGGGGGTGGTGGCGGACCTCGTGGAGAGCCGGGTCGGTGCGGAACGGCAGACCTTCGCGATCACCCTCGAACCAGATCGTCGCCGGGACCTTCGAACCGACCGTGCTGAGAAGGGAGTTGATGGCGGGGAGCGACGCCGGGTCGCCGATCGCGAAGAGGTGGGAGGGGACGGGGTCGGGGGTCTCGAAGCCCGTGCCCTGGACCGTGGCCTCGATGGTGTCGCCGGGCTTCGCGGCCCGTGCCCAGTCGCTCGCGCACCCCTCGTGCAGGGCGAATTCGAGGCCGAACGTGCCGGCCGCCGGGTCGGGGTCGACCAGGGTGTACGCCCGCTGGTGCGGCCTGCCGGCGTTGTCGAACCAGAGGCGGACCCACATCGTCGGGTGGACGCCGGTCACCGCGAGCATGCCGCCGTCGGTGAGGCGGAGGCGGCGGTAGCGCGGGGTGACGTCCTCGGCGCGGGTCACCGTGAACTCGAAGTCCTTCGCGCGCAGCAGCCGGAGAACCGCGCCCTCCCAACCGCGCCCCTGCACCATCGCCTCTTCACCCTTCGCGTACGCTTTCCCCATCAGTAACTTAGGCAAGGCTAACCTAAAAAACAGCCAGGAAGCAGAGGGGTCACCGGGTGACGACCCAGATCTACCGCGATGCCGGGATCTACCGCGACGCCTGGGGAATCCCCCACCTGCGCGCCGCCGGCGCCGACGAACTCGCCCGCGCCCAGGGCCGCGTCACCGCCCTCGACCGCGCCTGGCAGATCGAGGTCGAACGGCATCGCGCGCAGGGCACATCGGCCTCCTTCCTCGGCGTCCGCGCCCTGCCCTGGGATCTCTTCGCCCGCCGCGTCCGCCTCGATGACACGGCCAGACGGTGCTTCGCCGCGCTGGAGAAGCGGGACCCGGAGACCGCGCGCTGGGTACGGGCGTACGTCGACGGGGTCAATGAGGGGTTGGCCGCAAGCACCGCCCCCGAGTTCGTCAACTCCGGTCTCACCCCCGGCCGTTGGGAACCCTGGACCCCCCTCGGCGTCTGGCTCGCCACGCACATCCTCTTCGCGGGGTTCCCGGCCAAGCTCTGGCGCGAGGAGGCGATACGGCACCTGGGACCGGACGCCGTAGGGCTGTTCGCCACCGACGGCCCCGGTACCTCCGGCAGCAACGGCTGGCTGGTCGGCGGGGAACGGACCACGACCGGGCGGGCCGTGCTCGCCGGGGATCCGCACCGCTTCATCGAGGACCCCGGCGTCTATCAGCAAGTCCACCTCTCCTGCCCGGAGTTCGACGTCGTCGGCCTCACCGTGCCCGGCGTCCCCGGTATCGCCCACTTCGGGCACACCGGCACGGTCGCGTGGGCCATCACCAACGCCATGGCCGACTACCAGGACCTGTACCGGGAACGGTTGCGCCGCACCGGTGCCGGGGTGGAAGCCCTTGGCCCGGACGGCACTTGGCGGCGCGCGGTCCGGCACACGGAGACGATCGACGTGGCCGGTGAGGAACCCGTCGAGGTCGAGGTCATCGAGACCGAGCGCGGGCCCGTCGTCATCGGCGGGCCGGAAGGGCTTGACGGGGGAGTCGCCGCGCCGGCCGGTACCCCGCCCCTCGCCGTCAGCCTGCGCTACCCGCCCCGCGTCACCGAGGACCTCGGCTTCACCTCCCTGCTGCCCCTTCTCCGTGCCCGTCAAGTCGCCGATGTGGACCGGGCGTTCGACGACTGGGCCGAACCCGTCAACGTCGTCCAGGCCGCCGACACCGAGGGCGGACTGCTGCACCGGGTCGCCGGCAAGGTCCCGTTGCGTGCCGAGGCCAACCGCACCCGGCTCGTCCCCGCCTGGGAACCCGGTCATGAGTGGCACGGTTGGCACCAACCGCCCCGCGGCCGCCTCACCGACGACGGCATCGCCGTCATGGCCAACCAACGCGGCCCCGCCACCCTGCTCGGCGTCGAGTTCGCCCCCAGCCACCGCGCCGACCGCATCGCCGAGTTGCTCGCCGGGCGCGAGAAGTGGTCCGCCGCCGACATGCCCGCGATCCACATGGACACCCATCTCGGCTCCGCCACACCCCTGTTGGACCACCTCGCCGCACTCACCGGCCTCACTCCCGAGGCCTCCGCACTCCGCGACCGGCTGCTCGCCTGGGACCGCCGGATGGACGCCGACAGTACCGACGCCGCCGCCTACGCGGCCGTGCGCGGCGCGGTCGTACGACGGCTCGCGGCGCACCCCGCGTTCGCCGCGCTGGCCGAACCGCCCGCGTACCCGGAGGTGTTCGCGCCGTGGCTCGCGCTGCTCCCGCGTGTCGCCTTCGCGCTCGAACACCTGCTGAGCGCACGGGAGTTGTGCGGCATCGACCGGCCGGAGACCGTACGGGCGGCGGTCGAGGAGGCTGCGGCGAAGCCGGTCGGCGTGTGGGGTGACACCCATCGCCTCGCACCCTGGCGGGCGTTCGGCGGGACCCCGACTCCCGGTCCGGGACTGTCCGGTGACCACGACTGCGTGCTCTGCACCTCCGCCGTACCCGGGCTCACCGATCTGAGCGCGCGCGGTCCAGCTGCGCGCTTCGTGTGGGACCTGGCCCGGCGGGAGGACAGCCTGTGGGTGGTGCCGTCGGGGGCGTCAGGGCTGGCCGGTTCACCGCACCAACGCGATCAACTGCCCTTGTGGCTCAAGGGAGATCTGGTCCCGGTGATCACCGACTTCACCCGCCTCGAACCCGACGTCCCCACCCGCGAACCGGTCCACTCACAACACGTCGACGGCTTCGGAACCGTCCACATCCTCCCCCTGGATCCGGTGGCCGACGCCGGGACGATCCACCGCTGGGTCAGTGAGCAACGCGCCGCGTTCTGGGGCATGAACGGCCTCACCCAGGCCCAAGTCACCGAGGTCTACGCCCACATGGACACCCTCGACACCCACCACGCCCACCTCGTCGTCAGGGACGACGAACCCGTCGCGCTCCTCCAGACCTACGACCCCGCAGCCGACCGCGTCGGCGACTGCTACGCCGTAGAACCCGGAGACATCGGCATCCACCTCCTCCTCGCACCCGCGGGCCCGGACGGCGAACGGCCCGGCTGGTCGGCGGCGGTGATGGGTGTCCTCGCCTCCTACGTCCTGCTCGGTCTGGACCGGCGCCGGGTCGTGGTCGATCCGGACGTACGGAACGAGAAGGCGATCGCGCGGTTCCTGCGGCAGGGGTTCGTGGCGGGCCCGAGGGTCGTCCTCCCGGAGGTGGACATCCCGGACGTGTTCCTCCCCGAAAAACACGCTCAACTGGCGTTTCTTCCTCGCGAGGTGGCCTTCCCGTAGCCTGCCGAAGTGACCGGAGTGACCCCAGAAGACCTCGTCGCCCACTACGGCCTGGAGCCGATCCCCCGCGAGGGCGGCCTGTTCCGCCGGACGTGGGCGGGCCCGGCGCGGTCCGACGGCCGCCCGGAAGGCACCGCGATCGTCGCCCTGCTCACGGCGGACGACTTCTCCGCGCTCCACCGCCTCCCCGCCGACGAGGTCTGGCACTTCTACCTCGGCGACCCGCTGGAACTCCTGCTCCTCGCCCCGGACGGTACGTCGAGCACGGCGGTCCTCGGCCCGGCCCCGCTGCACGGCCAGCACCTCCAGTTCACCGTGCCCGGCTCCACCTGGATGGGGGCGCGGGTGGTGGCGGGCGGCGCGTGGACGTTCTTCGGCTGCACGATGGCACCCGGCTTCACCTACGACGGCTACGAGCACGGCGACGCGGCCGAGTTGACCGCCCGCTACCCCTCCGAGGCTGCCCGCATCACCGGGCTGTGCCGCCCGTGAGCCGTCTGCTGGAGGGCCAGTTCGCCCTGGTCACGGGCGCGAGCGGCGGCATCGGCCGGGGGATCGCGCTGCGGTTCGCGGAGGAGGGTGCGGCAGGGGTCGTACTCCATTGTCGTACGGCGGTGCAGGCGGCCGGTGAAGTCGCCGCCCGCGTACGGGAGTTGGGCGCCCGGGCCGTCGTACTGCAAGCCGATCTGACCGACGAGGACGCCTGCCGCGGGCTGGTCCGCGAGGCGGCCGAATGGGCCGGCGGACGGCTCACGGCACTGGTCAACAACGCGGGCGTACAACCGGCCCAACCCCTGCCCGGGATGACGGCGGCCGACTGGCGGACGGTCGTCGACACCAACCTGACCAGCGTCTTCGCGTGCACGCAGGCGGCGGCAGAGGTCATGCGGGAGCAGGACGGCGGTGGTGGTGGCACGGTGACGCATATCGCGTCCATCGAGGCGAGCGCCCCCGCCGCCCTGCACGCGCACTACTCCGCGGCCAAGGCCGCCGTGGTCATGCACGCGCGGTCGGCTGCCCTGGAGTACGGCCCGTACGGCATCCGCGTCAACACGGTCTCGCCCGGTCTGATCGACCGGGAGGGGCTGGCGGAGGCCTGGCCGGACGGGGTGCGGCGGTGGCGGGAGGCGGCGCCGCACCCCGTCCGGCCAGGCCTCCGCCAGCCCCTCCCGG
>NZ_JBXVPZ010000231.1:0-15066 GCF_057961495.1 Streptomyces sp. P5F9
TTCCTGATGCGCCCCCACCCCCAACCCGGCCAGTCTTAACGCAAGATTGACGCCGAAGGCCCCCGCATCCGTGGGCCCACGCGTCACTCTCCGCTTACGCTGGTGCCGCCGTCCGCGTGATGGCCAGAGACCACACGCTGACCCGCACTCCAGGAGCACGCCGATGGCCACGACCGAACACCCTCCCAGTCGTATGCGCGCCTGGATGCTGGAGGGCCTGGCCGACATGGGCAAGGGCAGCCACCAGGTCGCGCAGACCGCACCGGAACCCCAGCAGCACGTCCACCAGGGCCAACGCTGGTGGCGGGTGATGTGCCTGACCGGTGTCGACTACTTCTCCACCCTCGGCTACCAGCCCGGCATCGCGGCCCTCGCCGCCGGTCTGCTCTCCCCCGTCGCGACGATCGTGCTCGTGATCGTCACCCTGGCCGGCGCCCTCCCCGTGTACCGCCGCGTCGCCGAGGAGAGCCCGCACGGCGAGGGCTCCATCGCGATGCTGGAGCGGCTGCTGTCGTTCTGGAAGGGCAAGCTGTTCGTCCTGACCCTGCTCGGGTTCGCGGCGACGGACTTCCTGATCACGATCACCCTGTCGGCGGCGGACGCCTCCACCCACCTCGTGGAGAACCCGCACCTGACGAGCATGCTGCACGACAAGCAGATGCTGATCACGCTGATCCTGGTGGCCCTGCTCGGCGCGGTGTTCCTCAAGGGCTTCCTGGAGGCGATCGGCGTAGCCGTGTACCTGGTGGCGGCCTACCTCAGCCTCAACGTCGTCGTCGTGATCGTCGGCATGTGGCACGTGGTCACCCACGGGCACGTGGTCACCGACTGGAGCAGCGCCCTGACCACCGAACACGGCAACGTCTTCGCGATGATCGGCGTCTCCCTGCTGGTCTTCCCCAAACTGGCGCTCGGCCTGTCCGGTTTCGAGACCGGCGTGGCGGTCATGCCGCACGTCGAGGGCGACCCCGACGACACCCACGACAACCCCAAGGGCCGTATCCGCGACACCAAGAAGCTGCTGACCACCGCCGCGCTCATCATGAGCGTGTTCCTGATCGCCACCAGCTTCATCACCACCGTGCTCATCCCGGAGAAGGAGTTCAAGGCGGGCGGCCAGGCCAACGGCCGCGCGCTCGCCTACCTCGCGCACGAGTACCTGGGCAACGCCTTCGGCACGGTCTACGACCTCTCCACCATCGCCATCCTGTGGTTCGCCGGCGCCTCCGCGATGGCCGGCCTCCTCAACCTGATGCCGCGCTACCTGCCCCGCTACGGCATGGCCCCGCACTGGGCCCGTGCCGTCCGCCCGATGGTGATCGTCTTCACCCTGGTCGCGTTCCTGGTCACCTGGATCTTCGACGCCAGCGTCGACGCCCAGGGCGGCGCCTACGCCACCGGCGTCCTGGTCCTCATGTCCTCCGCCGCGATCGCGGTCACCATCGCGGCCCGCCGCGCCCAGCAGCGCAACTGGACCGTCGTCTTCGGCATCGTCTCCGCGGTCCTGCTCTACGTCACCGTCGTGAACGTCATCGAACGCCCCGACGGTGTGAAGATCGGCGCCTGCTTCATCGCCGGCATCATCCTGGTCTCGCTGCTGTCCCGGCTGGCCCGTGCCTTCGAACTCCGCGTGACGAGCGTGCAGTTGGACTCCATGGCGGAACGATTCATCCGCGACATGGCCAGCCGGAAGATCCGCTTCGTCGCCAACGAGCCCGACCGGCGCGACAAGGCCGAGTACCGGGACAAGATCGAGCAGATCCGCACCGACAACGACATCCCCGGCGAGGACTTCGTGTTCGTCGAGGTGACGGTCCTCGACGCCTCCGAGTTCGAGGCGGGCCTGACAGTGCGGGGCGAGGTCCTGCACGGCCGCTACCGCGTCCTGACCCTGGAGTCGTCCTCCGTCCCCAATGCCCTGGCCGCCCTGATGCTGAACGTCCGCGACTCGACGGGCCGCATCCCGCACATGTACTTCGAGTGGACCGAGGGCAACCCGTTCGCCAACTTCCTCCGCTTCTTCCTCTTCGGCCAGGGCGAGGTCGCCCCGGTCACCCGAGAGGTCCTGCGCGAGGCGGAACCGGACCGCGCACGCCGCCCGCGCGTCCACACGGGCTGACGGCACACCGCGACCGCGTAGGCACACGGGCGACCGTTCGTAGCCCCCCGAGCCGGCGTCAGCGTAAGAGACACGACAAAATCCGGCACCGGTGTGTAAGAGCCCCGTCAGCGGCCCGCGCGGCGCGCTCGTGGCGGCCTACCGTCGGCCTCATGCCGCACAGCACCCTCCCCCCGGACCCGGCCGGCGACCGCCACTGGCGTGGCGACGCCCGGCTGGCGACGGGCTGCGCGCTCGGCTTCCTCGTCATGACCCTGCTGGTCGACGGGGAAGCCGGAACCCTCACCCTGACCCGCGCGCTGCTGTGGTTCGCCCTGTCGGCGGTGCTCTTCGTCGTCCTGCTGCCGCACCGCGTCACCGCGGGCCCCGGCTGGCTCACCGTGGACAGCCCGCTGCTGAGGCGCACGGTGCACACGGA
The DNA here is from genome assembly GCF_057961495.1 of Streptomyces sp. P5F9. Lineage (NCBI taxonomy): Bacteria > Bacillati > Actinomycetota > Actinomycetes > Kitasatosporales > Streptomycetaceae > Streptomyces > Streptomyces sp. P5F9. The sequence goes on from NZ_JBXVPZ010000231.1 coordinate 2,538, forward strand.
CGCGCTGACCGTCGTACGGCAGTACGGCGACGTCTCCGCACGCCTGGTCCTGCGGGACACGTACGGTCAATGGCTCGAACTGGACCCCCGTGTCCTGGTCGCCAACCCCCTGCTCTGGCACGAGCTGGACACGGGCATGCGGCACTCGACGGAACGCGGCACACTGCGCCAGGGCACCGACGTCCGGCGTCACCTGGAGCATCTGATCGACGACGAGACCGCGCGGTCGGTCCTCAGGGCGTCGGGAATTTCCTGACCCCGCGCCGCGTCCGGCGCACCCGCACCTTCCCGAAGCCCAGTTGCCCGGCGATCTCGATCCGCAGCTCGACCGGAGCCCCCGAGTCACCCTGTCCGCGCGTCTTGACCTTGCTGTAGTTGAGCACCAGGGAGTCGGTGTCCACGACGATGCCCGGCGGGAGCAGCAGCCGTAGCGAACCGAGGTGCATGTCCAGGTCGATGCGCAACGTGTTCTGGGTGATCACCGCCTCGGTGAAGTCGAGGGTCACATCGCCCAGGCGCGACTGGATCTCCAGCCGCCGCGGCACCACCCAGCCGTCACCGCGCCGCGTCGAACCGCCGTTCTGCTCGATGCGGGCGACGTCCTTCACCTCGACCGGGGTCGTGCCCGCCACCACCGGCAGGTCGGCCGTCAGGACCGCCAACTCGCCCATCGTGCGGGCGGTCAGGGCCGCCTCGACGCGCTCGTCGAGTTCCTCGGCGGTCAGCCTGCCGTCGCCTGCCGCACCGGTCAGCGCCTCCACGACGCGGTCCCGGTCCGCATGCGAGGCCCGCAACCCGGTCGTGCTGGTCAGCTCACCCGACATACCCTCACCCCGATCGACGGATTGACGCTATATCGCGTTATACCCCAGAGCCATCACCCCGTCCACCGGTTCACGTTTCTGGCCCTAGGGTGGCGCGTATGCAGTCCTACACAATCGGCCAGGCGGCGCGGCTGCTCGGCGTGAGCCCGGACACCGCGCGCCGGTGGGCGGACGCGGGCCGGGTGACGACCCACCGCGACGAGGGCGGGCGCCGCCTCATCGACGGGATCGATCTGGCCGCGTTCTCGGTCGAGTTGGCGAAGGCCGGCGGTGTCGAGGAGGACCCCTCCCTCACCTCGGTGCGCAACGCGTTCCCCGGCATCGTCACCGCGATCAAGCTAGGCGACGTCGCCGCCCAGGTCGAGATCCAGGCGGGCCCGCACCGCCTGGTCTCCCTGCTGACCCGCGAGGCCGTCGAGGAACTCGGCCTGGAGGTGGGCATGGAGGCCACCGCCCGCGTGAAGTCGACGAACGTGCACATCGACCGGGTATGAAGCGGGCCGTGGCCTCCGTCTGTTACTTGTTCACCGAGTAGGAGTGCGCGCCGGTACCCGCCAACGCCCCGCCGTCCACGATCAGATACTCGTCCCGGATCGGCCGCCCCGCGAAGAACGCCTCCAGGATCTCCCGCGTGCCCGCCGCGTACCGGGCCTGCGCCGACAGCGAGGAGCCGGAGATGTGCGGGGTCATCCCGTGGTGCGGCATGGTGCGCCACGGGTGGTCCGCCGGGGCGGGCTGCGGGAACCACACGTCACCGGCGTAACCCGCCAACTGCCCACTGCGCAGGGCCCGGTCGACGGTGTCCCGGTCGACGATCTTCGCCCGCGCGGTGTTGATGAGATAGGCGCCGCGCTTCATCTGCGCGAGCAGCTTGTCCCCGAACAGCCCCTCCGTCTCGGGGTGCAGCGGCGCGTTGATGGTCACGACGTCGCAGTGCGGCACCATGTCCTCGGCGCTCTCGTGCCAGGTCAGCCCCAACTCCCGCTCCACGTCCTCGGGAAGCCGGTGCCGGTCGGTGTAGTGGAGCTTGACGTCGAAGGGCGCGAGCCGCCGCAGCACCGCGAGCCCGATCCGCCCGGCGGCGACCGTCCCGACGTGCATGCCTTCGAGGTCGTACGAACGGGCCACGCAGTCAGCGATGTTCCAGCCGCCGTCGAGCACCACCTGATGGGACGGCAGGTAGTTGCGCACGAGGGACAGCGTCATCATCACGACGTGTTCGGCGACGCTGATGCTGTTGCAGTACGTCACCTCGGCGACGGTCACGCCGTGGGAGATCGCCGAGTCGAGGTCGACGTGGTCCGAGCCGATGCCGGCGGTGACCGCGAGCTTGAGGTTCTTGGCGGCGGCGATGCGCTCCGGGGTGAGGTACGCGGGCCAGAACGGCTGCGAGATCACGATGTCGGCGTCGACCAGTTCCCGGTCGAAGACCGAGCCCTCGCCGTCCTTGTCGGAGGTGACGACGAGGGTGTGCCCGGCCGCCTCCAGGTAGGCGCGCAGGCCGAGTTCACCGGAGACACTGCCGAGCAACTGGCCCGGGGCGAAGTCGACCCCCTCGGGAGTGGGGGTGGTCTGACCGCCGGGGTAGTGGTCGATCACCGGCAGGTCGTCGCGGGCGTACGAGGTCGGGTATCCGTCGATCGGGTCGTCGTACAGGACACAGAGAACCTTGGCCATGTCGCGGCTCCTCAACTCCGTTGTCGGAAGGTGGACTTCACGATCCTCGGGGTCGATCGCCCTGGTCAAAGCGAACGTTGCTATGTCCAGATAGCCCGCTCCTATCAGCTGCCGCCGCCCAGGTACGTGTGCAGCAACTCGTCGAGCGCGTCCCGTACGCCCGCCTCCCTGGCCACCTTCGACAGCGCCTCCGCCAGCACCGATCGGGGCTCGCTGCGGGCGATGACCAGTCCGACCCGGGGCCCGTGCGCGGGCCCGTTCAGGGGTACGACCCGCATGCCGTCCGGTACGTCGAACATGTGCAGCCACGCGTGCGAGATCACGCTGGACCAACGGCCGCCCGGCAGCAGGGTGTAGAGCCCGGCAACGCTGTCCGACTCGATCGCCGGGGAGGCCGTCGCACCCTCGGCCGCGAAGCACTCGTCGATGATGCGGCGGTTGCGCATCCGTGAGTTGAGGAGGCAGAGGGGAAGGGTCGCCGCCTGGGCCCAACTGGCCTTGGAGACACCGGCAAGCGGCCCGTCGACGGGCGTGAGGAGCACATACCGCTCCTCGTAGAGCGGGAGGCGGCGGACGTTGCGCAGGGTGTCGTCGTCCAGGTACGTCATCGCCGCGTCCAGCTCGAACTCGGCGAGGCCCTGGGTGATGTCGGCGGACGACAGCGACTCCAGGGCGACCCGGGCCCGGGGATGCCGTACACAGAACGGGGTGGTGAGGAGGGACGCGGCGGGCAGCGCGGTGGGCACCACACCCAGCCGCAGCGTGCCGGTCAGTCCGCCCCGCAGCACCGACAACTCCTGGTGCAGAGCGTCCCGTTCGGCCAGGATGCGGTGCGCCCAGGCGAGCACCACCTCGCCCTCCGGGGTCAGCCCCTCGTACCGCCTGCCGCGCCGCACGATCGGCACGTCCAACTCGTGCTCCAGGCGCCGGATCGCGGCCGACAGCGAGGGCTGCGAGACATAGCAGGCCGCCGCCGCGCGCGCGAAGTGCCGTTCACGGGCGAGCGCGACGAGATACTCCAGCTGACGCAGCAACATGCCCAACCTCCCCTGACGTGCAGGTTAGGCGCTGTCCGCCCGGCACAACAGGGCCGCCCACAGGTCGAGGCGGTCGTAGAGGCGGGAGAGGTCACGGCCGGTGAAGTGCTCGATGCGCCCGATCCGGTAGTGCACGGAGTTGACGTGCGGATGCAGCGCCTCCGCCGGAACACCGGTGAGCAGCGCGTCGAGCCCTCGTGACGGTGGAAGCGTCAGCGAGCGCCGAGCCGTCCGGCGCAGCGGTACTCCGCGCCGGGGCGAGCGCGTAACGCGCCTCCGCCAAGACCCCGTTGAGCGCCTGAGCGATGTCGACGGGGCCCCGGTCCCGCCCGTTCTCGGCGGAGGCGAGAAGCGGCCGGACGTCCTGCAACACCCCGCCCACGACCGCGAAGGCGGTACCGTCCGCCAACCGCCCGACAGCGCCTTGCCCCGCGGTCGGGGTGGAGTTCAGCGCCGACGGGCACTTCGGCGGACGCCCCGCTCGGTGGCCTTCGATGCGCAGTGGTTCAGGGGCGCCATGGACCCGGACACGGGCGAGATCCGCATCCTGCGCAGGATGCACGCGGCCGACACCGGCAAGGTGATGAACCCGATGCAGTGCCGGCCAGGTGGAGGGCGGGGTCGCCCAGGCGCTCGGCGCTACCCTCTTCGAGAACGTCCGTATCGACGGGCAGGGTGCGGTGGCGACGGCCGCGTTCCGCCGTTACCGGCTCCCGCAGTACGCGGACGTGCCGCGCACCGAGGTCCACTTCATGGAAACGGCGGACGCCATCGGCCCGTTGGGCGCCAAGTCGATGAGCGAGAGCCCCTTCAACCCGGTCGCGCCCGCCTTCGCCAACGCCCTGCGGGACGCGACAGGCGTGCGCTTCACCGCACTTCCGCTGACCCGAGACCGGGCGTGGCTGGCACTGGCCGACTCAGCCCGTATCCCCGTCCACCCGTATCGCACTGATCCCACTGATGTGCCGGGCCCCGCAACGGTCCTGTGGAAGCATCAGGTGCGGTGCGGCGGACGGGGTCGAAGCCGGGGCCGGCCGAGGACAGGACGTCGTAGAGCCGAGGTCCCGTGAAGCGGTGCAGCGGCCAGTCGAACAGGTCGGGCACGGTCGGCCGGGCCGGGCGGCCGAGGTCCCCTGCAGGTCGAGCTGCGCGAGCGTCACGAGCCATCACCTCCCGGGATGTGGTACCCGGACGACACTCCCGTACAAACGCACATGCGTGCCCCACGAGCGAACAGCACAGCTCATGCGATGCGACAGGAGACTTACGCCTTGCACATGCGGCAGTATCATCGCGGCACGGCCGTTGCGGTCGTCCCAGGGGGCGACAACCCCTTTCATGAGCCCCTTTCATGAAGAGACCAGAGGAGTAGAACCGTGATGACCCGTTCCGCGCGTCGGACCCGCCGGAGCCTGCAGGTTGCGGGGGCCGGAGCCGCCGCGCTGCTGGCCCTGAGCGCCTGCTCCTCCAGCGACGACTCGTCCTCCTCCAAGTCCGGCTCCTCGGCGTCCGCGTCCCCGAAGATGTCCGGCACCGTCACCGTCTTCGCCGCCGCCTCGCTCCAGGAGTCGTTCACGACCCTGGGCAAGGAGTTCGAGAAGGCGAACCCGGGCACCAAGGTCACCTTCAACTTCGGCGGCAGCGACACCCTCGCCGCGAGCATCACCGGGGGCGCCCCGGCCGACGTGTTCGCGGCCGCGAGCCCCAAGACCATGGCGATCGTGACGGACAAGGGCGACGGCGTCGGCACGCCGGCCACGTTCGTCCGCAACCAGCTGGAGATCGCCACCCTGCCGGGCAACCCCGACAAGGTGACCTCCCTGAAGGACCTCACGAAGTCCTCGCTGAAGGTCGTGCTCTGCGACAAGACGGTGCCGTGCGGTGCGGCGGCCCAAAAGGCGCTCACGGCAAACAAGTTGAAGCTCACCCCGGTGTCGTACGAGGCGGACGTCAAGAGCGCCCTGACGAAGGTGGAGCTGAAGGAGGCCGACGCGGCGGTCGTCTACAAGACCGATGTGCACGCCGCCGGCAGCAAGGTCCAGGGCGTGGAGTTCCCCGAGTCCGCCGGCGCCATCAACGACTACCCGATCGTCCTCCTCAAGAACGCGCCGAACGCCGTCGCCGCCAAGGCGTTCATCGCACTGGTGCAGTCCGCCGAGGGCCAGAAGGTGCTGTCCGCGGCGGGCTTCCTCAAGCCGTGACCCGGCTCGACACCTCCGACGCCGCGGCCGAGACCCTCAAGGGCGGTCCGCGGCGCCGCCGTGTCCGGACGACAGGCCGCGGGGTGCCGCTCCCCCTGCTGGTCCCCGCGCTCGTGGGCCTGGCGTTCCTGCTCCTCCCCCTGATCGCCCTTCTCGTACGGGCCCCGTGGCGGTCCCTCCCCTCTCAGCTGACCAGCACGGAGGTCTGGCAGGCACTCCAACTCTCCCTGTTCAGCGCGACCGCGGCGACGGCCGTGAGCCTGGTCCTGGGCGTACCGCTGGCCTGGGTGCTGGCCCGCACGGAGTTCCCGGGCCGTGGCTTCCTCCGCGCCCTGGTGACCCTCCCCCTGGTCCTGCCCCCGGTGGTGGGAGGCGTGGCGCTCCTCTTGGCCCTCGGCCGCAACGGCGTCGTAGGCCAGTGGCTGGACTCATGGTTCGGCATCACGCTCCCCTTCACCACGACCGGCGTCGTGGTCGCCGAGGCGTTCGTCGCGATGCCGTTCCTGGTCATCAGCGTCGAGGGCACCCTGCGCGCCGCGGACCCCCGCTACGAAGAGGCGGCCCAAACCCTCGGCGCCTCCCGCTTCACCGCGTTCCGCCGGGTCACACTCCCCCTGATCGCCCCGGGCATCGCGGCGGGCGCGGTCCTCGCCTGGGCCCGCGCACTGGGCGAGTTCGGCGCGACGATCACTTTCGCCGGCAACTTCCCCGGCCGCACCCAGACCATGCCGCTCGCGGTCTACTTGGCCCTGCAGAACGACCCGGAAGCGGCCATCGCGTTGAGCCTGGTCCTCCTGGCCGTGTCGATCGCGGTTCTGGCGGGCCTACGGGACCGCTGGATGACCACATCATGAGCAACATCCGTACGACCGCCCGCACATCAGCCCCCTGGACGTGCACGCCATGACCGACACCACCGACGTCGAACTCACCGGCGCCCAGGGCCTCGACGCCCATCTCGTCGTGAACCGCGGCACGTTCCGCCTGGACGTAGAACTGACCGCCGCCCCCGGAGACGTCGTAGCCCTGCTCGGCCCGAACGGCGCAGGCAAGACCACAGCACTCCGCGCCCTGGCGGGCCTGGTCCGCCTGACGGACGGTCACCTACGGCTGGACGGCGCGGAGTTGGACCGCACACCACCGGAGTCCCGCCCGGTGGGAGTCGTCTTCCAGGACTATCTGCTGTTCCCCCACCTGACCGCACTCGACAACGTCGCCTTCGGCCCACGCTGCCAGGGCGCGACGAAGGCGGAGTCCCGTGCGGTGGCCGCCGAGTGGCTGGACCGCATGGGCCTCGCCGAGCACGCGGCCGCCAAGCCCCGCAGACTCTCCGGCGGCCAGGCCCAACGCGTCGCCGTGGCAAGGGCGTTGGCGACCCGCCCGCGCCTGCTCCTCCTCGACGAACCCCTGGCCGCCCTGGACGCCCGCACCCGCCTCGACGTACGGGCCCAACTCCGCCGCCACCTGGCCGAGTTCGAGGCGGTGGCGGTCCTGGTCACCCACGACCCCCTGGACGCCATGGTGCTGGCCGACCGCCTGGTCGTGATCGAGCACGGCACGATCGTCCAGGAGGGCACCCCCGCCGACATCGCCCGCCACCCGCGCACGGACTACATCGCCCAACTCGTAGGCCTCAACCTCTACAAGGGCCGGTCCGACGGCCACACGGTCACCCTCGACACCGGCCCCACGATCACCACCACGGAGGACCTCCAGGGCGAGGTCTTCGTAGCGTTCCCGCCGAGCGGCGTAACTCTCTACGGCGACCGCCCCACCGCCGCCAGCGCCCGCAACCTCTGGCCCTGCAAGGTGGCGGGCCTGGAAACCCACGGCGACCAGATCCGCGTAGACCTGACCGGCGAACTCCCCCTGACCGCCGACCTCACGACGGTTGCGGCGGCCGAACTGGACTTGCACCAGGGCGCGTTGGTCTGGGCAACGGTCAAGGCAACGCAGACGCACGCGTACCCGGCTTGAGTGGTCCCGCGCCCCCATAGGGGCGCGGGAGTGTGTCGGCGAAATCGACCCCGGTCCGACAGCGCCCCAAAGGGGCGCGGGGAACGGCGCGACCAGCCACAACGAACCCGCGCCCGAAGTCCGGTCAACCAGCGGAGCGCCTAGTCCTCGTACGCATCCAACGGCGGGCAGGAACACACCAGGTTCCGGTCCCCGAAGGCCTGGTCGATCCTGCGCACCGGCGGCCAGTACTTGTCAGCGACGGACACCCCGGCCGGGAAGACAGCCTCCTCGCGCGAGTACGCGTGCTCCCAATTCCCGCCGAGCGCGGACGCGGTGTGCGGCGCGTTCCGCAACGGGTTGTCCTCAGCCGGCCACTCCCCCGCCCCGACCCTCTCGATCTCCCCACGAATGGCGATCATCGCCTCGCAGAACCGGTCCAGCTCGATCAGGTCCTCGGACTCGGTCGGCTCGATCATCAGCGTGCCGGCCACCGGGAACGACATCGTCGGCGCGTGGAAGCCGTAGTCGATGAGCCGCTTGGCGATGTCGTCGACGCTGACGCCGGTCGCCTTGCTGATCGGCCGCAGATCGATGATGCACTCGTGCGCGACGAGCCCACCGGGCCCGGTGTAGAGCACGGGGTAGTGCGGCTCAAGGCGCTTGGCAATGTAGTTGGCGCTGAGCACAGCCACCTGCGTGGCCCGCTTCAGCCCCTCGCCGCCCATGAGTCGGACGTACGCCCAGGAGATCGGCAGGATCCCGGCGGAACCCCAGGGAGCCGCCGAGATCGGCCCAACTCCCGTCTCCGGCCCGGCCGCAGGCTGCAACGGGTGGTTCGGCAGATACGGCGCGAGGTGCGCGCGCACCCCGACCGGCCCGACACCCGGACCACCGCCGCCGTGCGGAATGCAGAACGTCTTGTGCAGATTCAGATGCGAGACATCCCCGCCGAAGTGCCCCGGCTTGGCAAGCCCCACAAGGGCGTTGAGGTTGGCGCCGTCGACGTAGACCTGCCCGCCGGCTTCGTGCACCTGCGCACAGATGTCGGCGACGTGCTCCTCGAACACACCGTGCGTGGACGGGTAAGTGATCATCAGCACCGACAGCTCGTCGCGGTACTGCTCGATCTTCGCCCGCAGATCCTCGACGTCGATCTCACCGTCCTCGGCGGTCTTCACGACGACGACCTTCATTCCGGCCATCACAGCGCTCGCGGCATTGGTGCCGTGCGCGGACGACGGGATGAGGCAGACAGTCCGCTGCTCGTCCCCGTTGGCCCGGTGGTACCCGCGTACGGCGAGCAGCCCGGCCAACTCGCCCTGCGAACCGGCATTCGGCTGCAACGACACCTTGTCGTACCCGGTGACCTCGGCGAGCCGCTCCTCCAACTCCCGGATGAGCGTGAGGTATCCCTGCGCCTGCTCGGCGGGCGCGAAGGGGTGCAGCTGCCCGAACTCGGGCCAGGTGACCGGCTCCATCTCGGTGGTCGCGTTGAGCTTCATGGTGCAGGAACCGAGCGGGATCATGCCCCGGTCGAGCGCGTAGTCCCGATCGGCGAGCCGACGCAGATACCGCAGCATCGCGGTCTCGGAACGGTGGTCCCGGAACACGGGGTGCGTGAGGTACGCGTCGGTCCGCAGCAGCCCCTCGGGCAGCGTGTCCTCGGCGGACACGTCGAGCGCCTCGATGTCCCCGTCGACCCCGAACGCGGTCCATACGGCGGCCAGTTGAGCGCGGGTGGTGGTCTCGTCGCAGGCGATGGACACCTGGTCGGCGTCCACGAGGCGCAGGTTGACGCCGTCCTCGCGCGCGGCCGCGACGACCTCGGCGGCCCGGCCGGGAACGCGCGCGGTCACGGTGTCGAAGTAGCCGCCGTGCACGACCTCGACGCCGCCTGCGGTGAGGCCCGCGGCAAGGATCGTGGCGTACCGATGCGTCCGCCGCGCGATGCCCTTCAGCCCCTCGGGCCCGTGGTAGACGGCGTACATACCGGCCATCACCGCGAGAAGCACCTGGGCGGTGCAGATGTTGCTGGTGGCCTTCTCGCGGCGGATGTGCTGCTCGCGCGTCTGCAGGGCGAGGCGGTAGGCCTTGTGTCCGTCGGCGTCGACGGAGACGCCCACGAGCCGCCCGGGCAGGCTGCGCGCGAACTTCTCGTGCACCGCCATGTAACCGGCGTGTGGCCCGCCGAAGCCCATCGGCACCCCGAACCGCTGCGTCGTACCGACCGCGATGTCCGCCCCCAGCTCACCCGGCGACTTCAGCAGCGTCAGCGCGAGCAGATCGGCGGCAACGGTGACGAGCGCGCCGAGCGCGTGCGCCTGCTCGATCAGCGGCTTGATGTCGCGTACGGCACCGGAGGCGCCCGGGTACTGGACCAGCACGCCGTTGATCTCGCGCTCGGCGATCTCGGCCGGGATGCCCTCGCTGAGGTCGGCGACGACGACCTCGACACCGGCCGGCTCGGCGCGGGTCTCGATCACGGCGATGGTCTGCGGCAGCGCGTCCGCATCGACCAGGAAGAGGCCCTTCTTGTTCTTGCCCATGCGCCGCGACAGCGCCACGGCCTCCGCGGCGGCGGTCCCCTCGTCGAGCAGCGACGCACCGGAGGTCGGCAGCCCGGTCAGATCGGCGACCATGGTCTGGAAGTTCAGCAGGGCTTCGAGCCGCCCCTGGGAGATCTCCGGCTGATACGGCGTGTAGGCCGTGTACCAAGCCGGGTTCTCCATGACGTTGCGCAGGATCACGGGCGGGGTGAACGTCCCGTAGTATCCGAGCCCGATCATGGAACCGAGGACCTCGTTGCGGTCCGCGAGGGAGCGCAGCTCGGCCAGCACCTCGGCCTCGGTACGGGCGTCCGGCAGATCGAGGGCGTCGGCGTTCTTGATCACATCCGGGACCGCGGCGGCCGTGAGCTCGTCGAGCGAGCCGTATCCGACCTGCGCGAGCATCTTGGCCCGCGCTTCCTGGTCGGGCCCGATGTGGCGCTGCTCGAACGGGATGCCCTGTTCGAGCTCGGAGAGCGGAATACGAGGGACAGTCATCAGGGAGGCCTCCTGGTCGGACACGACCTTCGAGGGCACCACGACAGCGGGGTGCCGGACGGCCTCCCCCTCTGTCATCTCAACCTGAGAGCTTCACCGGGCATCCCGAAGGAACCCGGTTTTCACCGTCGGTGAGAGCGAAAACCGTCGACACCGTCGACGACACCCGCCCTGCTTTCCAGAGTGACCTCGTCCGTGCGGTACGTGGGCCTGAGAGATTCCGGGGAGGATTTGCTCCTTCGGCGCCTCCGATGAAGTCTGGAGGACTCTCCCGCACGGGGTCAGCAGCCGATGGCCAGCCTACCAGCGAGCGTTGAAGCCGGGCTTTCGAGTGGCCACCTTCCCCAATGTGCTCTTTTGTAGTGCTTACGGATGAGTTGCGACCAGGAGGAGGGCCCGTGCAGACCGATATCGATCCGCGCAACCTGATCGGCCGCAAGGCGTTCGACCGCACCGGCGCCAAGATCGGCACGATCGACGAGGTCTACCTCGACGACGCGACCGGCGAACCGGAGTGGGCGGCCATACGCACCGGCCTGTTCTCCAGAGACGCCTTCGTCCCCCTGGAGCCCAGCGAACTGATCGAGGGGACCCTGCACATCCCCTTCGACCGCTCCCTGATCAAGGACGCCCCCGACTTCGGCGTAGGCCGCCACCTCTCCCCGGACCAGGAACTCCAGCTCTACCACCACTACGGCCTCGACGTGGGCCCACCCCCATCGCTCCCGGACCACGACTTCGGCAAACTGGCGGGCTCCGACGACACGTGACCGGGTTCGGCGGGCGGGGCGTCACTGTGTCTTGGAGTCTCCGGGCGTCGCGTGTCCGGGGGCGTTGATACGGCGGTCGGTCGGGGTATCCGGCTTCGGCGCCACCAAGGGCGTCGGCGCAGCAAGCCTGACGCTGGAACGCCACGCGTCGTCCGGTGACACCGGCACGCCCTGCGAAACGCCGGGACCCGGCTCGGCCGACGGCAGCGGGTGGTCAGCTGGCCCGACACCAGAACCCCGCGCAACCGACAGCAGCGGCTCGCTCTGCGGGACACCAGGGCCCGGCTCCACCAACGGCGTCAGTGTGTGGAAGGCACGACGTCGGAACGCCACGCGACCGACGGCAGCAGCTCAGCTCGCGGAACGCCGAGGCTCGGCACGACCGACGACAGCGGCGTGCCCCGCGGAACACCGTGACCTGGCTCCACCGACCGCACCGGCTCAGCAGGCCCGACACCGGAACCCCGCGCAACCGATGACAGCGACGCGGCAGCCGGGTCGTCGGGGCCTCAGCTTTCCAGGGGCGTCGACGCCGCAGGCAAGGCGTCAGGATGCCGCGCGGCCGACGCCGACAGCTCAGCAGGCAAGTCACCAGGACCCCGCGCCGACAACGGCAGCGCCTCACCCTGCGGGGCATCAGGGCCCAGCTCCACCGACGGCAGCAACTCGACAGGCGGCTCGTCGTTGCCTCGGCCCTCCGGGGCCGCCGGCGCCGCCGCAGGCAGGACATCCGGACGCCGCGCGACTGACGCCGACGACTCGATCGGCCGGTCGTCGGACCCCGGCGCCGCCAACGGCATCGGCTCCCCAGGCAAGTCACCCGGCTCCCGCCCCGCCAAAGGCAACGGTTCCTCCGACGGTTCACCAGAACCTCGCGCCACCGACGCAGGCACCGCACCGGGCAGCACATCAGGACGCCGCGTCACCAACGGCAACGGCTCCGCCAACTCCAGCTCAGGATCGTCGGTCCGGAACGTCCGCACCCGCCCCGGCCCCGAATCCTCAGGCGTCTCGAAC
>NZ_JBXVPZ010000232.1:0-15056 GCF_057961495.1 Streptomyces sp. P5F9
CCTCACCCCCCGTTCCACCGCCGCCCTCGCTCTCGTCACCGTCACCGGTGTCGCCGCCTTCATCTGGCCCTTCCTCGCGCCGCCCACCTCGCAGGTAGCCGCCCACTCCCAGGACGCCCCCTGGCTGTTCGCGGGTCTGCTGGTGCTCCTGGTCGCCGTGTCGGCCGCCGCGATCTCGGAGTCCGGGCTCGGGCCGAAGGCCGTCGCCATGCTCGGCGTGCTCGCCGCGACCGGCGCCGCGCTGCGGCCCATCGGTGCCGGTACCGCCGGTATCGAGCCGATGTTCTTCCTGATGGTGCTGAGCGGACGCGTCCTAGGACCCGGATTCGGGTTCGTGCTGGGCAACGTCACGATGTTCGCGTCGGCGCTGCTCACCGGCGGGGTCGGACCGTGGCTGCCGTTCCAGATGCTGGCGATGGGCTGGTTCACGATGGGCGCGGGCCTGCTGCCGGGCCGGGAGCGGCTGCGCGGCCGTGGCGAGGTCGTGGTGCTCGCGGCCTACGGGTTCCTCGCCGCCTTCGGGTACGGGACCGCGATGAACCTGGCCGGGTGGCCGTTCATGGGGGCGCTGGCCTCGTCCGTCGCGTTCGATCCGCAGGCCGCCGTTCCCGCGAATCTGGCGCGGTTCGTGGCCTACTGCCTGGCGACCTCGCTGGGGTGGGATCTGGGGCGGGCCGTCGTGACCGTCGTGCTCACGCTCACGCTCGGGCCCGCGCTCCTCAAAGCGCTGCGGCGGGCCACGCGGAGGGCGGCGTTCGAGACGCCGGTCACGTTCGACGGACCCCCTGCGTGAGGCGGCGCGCACCGGCCGTCACAGGGGTGGTGAAGCGGCCCACATGACCCATGTCACGAACTACTGGGATTAGTAGTGTTTAGGGGTGTCATGTACGCGACCCAAACACCCTCTGACCTGGGGTTTGAGAGCCACGTCACACAGTTCATCTTTCACCCACATGCGACCACAACTAGTAAAAGGGGTCTTTGCGGACACGGATCGAGAGTGTTTCTCTGGAGCAGTCGCACGGCGCCGACGAGCCCTCACGGGCCTCGGCGCCGACGCATTGCCCCGCCGCGCAGCGCGGTGACACCGGCAGGCGTACGACGCCTCTGTCCCCGAAGAAACAGGTTCTCCGTGTCCGTCTCCCGCATCGTCGCTCGCATCGCCTCCCCGAAGAAGGCCCTGACCGCCGCCGCTCTGGCCGCCGCCACCACCGGTCTCGTGCTGACCTCGGCTCCCGCCCAGGCCGCGACGACCTCCGCCTCCTCCGCTCAGTCGATCGCGCACAAGATGATCCCGAGCGCCGCGCAGTACAACGCGTTCAGCAAGATCGTCGAGCACGAGAGCGGCTGGAACGTCACCGCCACGAACTCCTCCTCCGGCGCCTACGGCCTGGTCCAGGCCCTCCCGGGCTCGAAGATGGCCTCGGCCGGCTCCGACTGGAAGACCAACGCCGCCACCCAGATCAAGTGGGGCCTGGACTACATGAACTCCCGCTACGGCAGCCCCGCGGCCGCCTGGAGCTTCTGGCAGTCCAACGGCTGGTACTGATCACCGGCTCCACACACGCACCACACAGCGGCGGTCCCCGGCACACCGGGGGCCGCCGCTACATTGCGTTCATGGACCAGAACACGGACCAGAACACACCGCCCCAGTCCTACGACCATGAGGCGCGCGGAGTCCGGCTGGTGGCCGTGCTGCTGGGGCTGACCGTGGTCAGCGGGCTCATCGACGCCGTCAGTTATCTGGGCCTCGGCCATGTCTTCGTCGCGAACATGACCGGCAACGTCGTCGTCCTCGGCTTCGCCGCCGTGGGGGCACCCGGCTTCTCGGTGGCGCACAACCTCACCTCCCTCGGCGCCTTCGTGGTGGGCGTGGTGGCCGGTGGCCGGATCGCGGCCCGCATGGACACCGGCTCCCGCCGCACCTGGGCCCGGGTGGCGCTCGGCGCGGAGGCGCTGCTGGTGGGCGTCTCGGCGGTGATCGCCTTCGTTGCACCGCCGGACGCGCACGCCACGACATACCTCCTGATCGCCCTCACCGCCTTCGCGATGGGCCTGCGCAACGCCACGGTCCGCAAGCTGGGCGTCAGCAACTACTCGACCACCACGGTCGTGACGATGACCATGACCGGCCTGATCGCCGACTCGGTCTCTGGCGACAGCCGTGGCCCCGGTTCACTGCGCCGCGGCGCGGCCGTCGTGGCGCTGCTCGCCGGTGCCTGCCTCGGCGGCTGGCTGACCCTGCACCACGGCATCGGCTACCCGCTGCTGATCGCGGCGCTCGCCTCCGGGGTGTTCGCGGTGACGGCATCCGGACGGGAGTAGCCCAAAGGCCGGTCAAGAAGGCAGAATTCGTGCGTCTTAGCCCCACGATCAAGAGGATCGATCACGCATGATCACGCTCACGAAGGAAGACGGTCCGGCGGATCTGGACGGAGTGACCCATCTGGAGATCGGGGCGTCCTGGGACCCCACCGTCGGCAGCAGCGGCGGCATCATCGGGAAGCTGCGCCAGAAGGCCGGTACGGACCTCGACCTGATCGCCATCGCGATGCAGGGCCAGGACCCGGTACGGCTCGCGGGGCTCGACTCCACGGACCCGCTGGGCAACGGCTCGCTGGTGCACAGCGGCGACAACCAGACCGGCAAGGGCGAGGGCGACGACGAGACGGTGACCGTCGACCTCGCGCGGATACCCACCAACATCACGTCGATCGTCTTCGTCGCCGCCGCCTACAAGAAGGGCAGTTCCTTCCAGAAGGCACGCAACATCGCCTTCAAGGTCTACGACGCCACGGGCGGCAGCACCCAGCAGGTCGCCGAGATCTGGCCCAACCTGCTCAGCGACCACAACAGCTGCGCGGTCGCCAAGGCGGTCCGGGAGGGCGGGAGTTGGAAGCTCCAGGTCATCAATGAGACCGGCAAGATCAAGCAGGGGGACGAGCGGGAGCTCATGAAGTTCGCCGTACGGAAGTAAGCGGTCGCCTTGCGGACATGAGCAGAGGACGGGCCGGCGGCGCCGGGATGCCGCCGGCCCGAGCTGTGAGGTCGACCGGGTATCACCTCAACCGGGGGTCACCTCAACCGGCGGTCACCTGAAGCTCTTTGACGCCGTTGATCCATGCCGAGCGCAGCCGGCGCGGGTCGCCCGCCAGCGTCAGGTTGGGCATCGCGTCCGCGATCGCGTTGAAGATCAGGTCGATTTCGAGGACCGCGAGGGACTTGCCGAGGCAGTAGTGCGGGCCTCCGCCGCCGAAGCCCAGGTGCGGGTTCGGGTCGCGCATCACATCGAAGACGTCCGGGTTCTCGAAGACCTCGGGGTCGTGGTTGGCGGAGGCGTAGAAGATGCCGACCCGGTCACCCTTCTTGATCGGCTTGCCGCCCAGCTCCGTGTCCTGGGTCGCCGTCCGCTGGAAGGCGTTGACCGGGGTGGCCCAGCGGACGATCTCCTCGGCGGCGGTCGCCGGGCGCTCCCGCTTGTACAGCTCCCACTGCTCGGGGTGGGTGAGGAACGCGTGCATGCCGTGGGTGATGGCGTTGCGGGTCGTCTCGTTGCCGGCGACTGACAGCATCAGCACGAAGAAGCCGAACTCGTCGGAGTTCAGGTTGCCTTCGTCCTCGGCGGCGACCAGCGTGCTGACGATGTCGTGGGCCGGGCACTGCTTGCGTTCGGCCGCCATCCCCATGGCGTAGGCGATGAGTTCGGCGGCGGACTCGGCGCCGACCTGCTCGGTGATGGCGTACTCGGGATCGTCGTACGCGATCATCTTGTTGGACCACTCGAAGATCTTGACGCGGTCGTCCTGCGGGATGCCGATGAGTTCGGCGATGGCCTGGAGGGGCAGTTCGCAGGCGACCTCGGTGACGAAGTCGAAGGGGCCGGAGTGGGCGCGGGCGCCCGCCACGATCGAGTGGGCCCGGTCGCGCAGGCGGTCCTCCAGCGCGCGGATCGCCCGTGGGGTGAAGCCGCGTTGGACGATCTGGCGGACGCGGGTGTGCTCGGGCGGGTCCATGTTGAGCAGGATCAGCCGCTGGGCGTCGATCGAGGCGCGGTCCATGTGCTCGCCGAAGCGGATGATCGCCGTATTGAGGGTCGACGAGAAGATCTCGGGGTGCGTGGAGACGTACCGGACGTCGGCGTGCCGGGTCACGGCCCAGTAGCCCTCGTCCTGGAACCCCGCGATGTTGAGGGGCTGCGGTATCCAGCGCACCGGCTCGGCCGCGCGCAGTTCGGCGAACTCCGGTAGCGGGACGCGGTGGTGGAGCAGGTCCGGGTCGGTGAAGTCGAACCCGTCGGGGAGAGCTGGACAGGGCATGAGTGACTCCGGCTGAGTACCGATGGCTTCCGATGGATTCTGACGGTCCATCAGGAACGTGGGACGCCCGTGAAGGTAATAACGGGTTCTACAAGTCGCAAGAGGCACGGCGACCCGAATTCCCTGCACGACCCTTGCGGTTGTGGACGGCCTGTCAGCAGACTGCACACAGAACTAGAACGCGTACTAGTTTGCGTGGCGGGTGGCCGGGACGCCCGCGCCGCGCGGTGTACGAGGAGAGGACGTGTCCCATGGTCGCGGAACCCGTCATCGTGGAAGCCGTACGCACCCCCATCGGTAAGCGCGGCGGAGCGCTCGCCAACCTCCATCCCGCCTATCTCCTGGGCGAGACCTACCGTGAACTCCTCGGCCGCACCGGCATTCACGCCGACTGCGTCGAGCAGGTCGTCGGCGGCACGGTGACCCACGCCGGCGAACAGTCCATGAACCCCGCGCGCAACGCCTGGCTCGCCATGGGCCTGCCGTATGAGACAGCGGCGACCACGGTCGACTGTCAGTGCGGCTCCTCGCAGCAGGCCTCGCACATGACCGCCAACATGATCGCGGCGGGCGTCATCGACGTCGGGATCAGCTGTGGCGTCGAGGCGATGTCACGGGTGCCGCTCGGGTCGGGGTCGAAGCACGGACCCGGGAAACCGTTCCCGGACGAGTGGAACGTGGACCTCCCCAACCAGTTCGAGGCCGCCGAACGCATCGCCCGCAACCGGCGGTTGACCCGCGAGAACGTCGACTCGCTCGGCCTCATCTCGCAGGAACGGGCGGCGATCGCCTGGTCCGAGGAACGCTTCAAGAAGGAGACGTTCGCCGTCCAGGTACCGACGACGGAGGACGAACAGCGCGCCGGGCTCGGCATGTGGCGGCTCGTCGACCGCGACGAGGGCCTGCGCGACACGTCGATGGAGGCGCTGGCGAGGCTGAAGCCGGTGATGCCGACTGCCGTGCACACGGCGGGCAATTCCTCGCAGATCAGCGACGGAGCGTCCGCGATCATGTGGGCGTCGAAGCGGATGGCGCGGGCGCTGAAGCTGCGGCCCCGGGCGCGGATAGTGGCTCAGGCGCTGGTTGGATCGGACCCGCACTTCCACCTCGACGGGCCGATCGACGCGACGCGGGCCGTGCTCGGCAAGGCGGGCATGACGCTCAAGGACATCGACATCGTCGAGATCAACGAGGCGTTCGCGTCAGTGGTGTTGAGCTGGGCGCAGGTCTTCGAGCAGGACCTGGAGAAGGTCAACGTGAACGGCGGTGGGATCGCCCTCGGCCATCCGGTGGGGGCGACGGGCGCCCGGCTGATCACCACGGCCCTGCATGAACTGGAGCGCTCCGACAAGGAGTTCGCGCTGATCACGATGTGCGCGGGCGGGGCACTGGCGACTGGCACGATCATTCAGCGGCTGTAGCCGACCAGTTGGCGGGGGTCAGGTGATCCTCGGCGCAGGCGCGGAAGGCCGCGAGCAGGGGGCGGTGTTCCTCGCCTGCGCGGGTGGCCAGGACGACCGGGACGGGGGGCGCGCCCTCGATCGGGACCGTGGTCAGGTCGAGCCGCAGGCCCTTGTTGACGGCGCCCGCCGGGACGAGCGCCACCGCCTCGCCCGCCGCGATGACTTCGAGCTTGTCCTCCAGCTCCCTGACGAACGGACCGTCCGGCGCGGGCCGGCCGTCCGGACGGGGGTCGACGCGCCAGAGCGCGTTGAACTCCTCGTCGGGGAAACGGGGTACGGGCTCGTCGGCGATGTCGTCGAGGGTGACGTACTCCTTGCCGGCCAGCCGGTGGCCGACCGGCATCAGCAGCACCCTGGGCTCCTCGAAGAGGACCGTCACGGTCAACCCCTCGGTGGCGAACGGGAATCGGCCCACCACCACATCGATCCGATGCTCCAGCAGGGCCGACGGCAGCTCGCCCCAGCCGAGAAAGCGGCTGTGCACGTCGGCCTCCGGATGCCGCGCGCGCAGGGCACGCACCGCCGGGGTGATGATGAGCCCGGTCATGAACCCGACGACGACCCGGCTGGGCTGCGCGACCTCCCGCGCCACGGCCGCCGCCTCCGCCGCCGACCGCAACAGCGCCTGGGCCCGGGGCAGGAACGCCCGCCCCGCTTCGGTGAGTTGGGTGCCCTGCGCGGTCCGGTCGAACAGCCGGACGCCCAACTCGCCCTCCAAGCGCCGGACATGACGACTGAGGGACGGCTGCGCGAGATGGAGGACGGCCGCCGCCCGCCCGAAGTGCAGTTCCTCGGCGACGACGGTGAAGTAGCGGACGAGGCGCAGGTCCAGGTCACTCATATCTCGACTGTACGACGGGACACCCGTGCGAGCTGCGCTGATACCGGAAATGAATCACGTCTTCCGGAGTCGGTCTTGGACGGGCGGGGTGCGGCGGGCGCAGGCTGAAGGCACACCGAATTTTCCGACCCGACTCTGATCTGGGTGATCTCGTCATGCGTGTTTTCGTCACCGGAGCGACCGGATTCGTGGGCAGTGCGGTCGTCCGCGAACTGCTCGACAACGGCCACCAAGTGCTGGGCCTGGCGCGTTCCGACGCGTCGGCCGAACGGCTCGCGGCGACCGGGGCGGAGGTGCACCGGGGTTCGCTGGAGGACCTCGACGCCCTCCGCGCGGGCGCGTCGGCGTCCGACGGTGTGATCCACACCGGTTTCATCCACGACTTCTCGAACTACGCCGCCTGCGTGGCGATCGACCTGGGCGCGGTGAAGGCCCTCACCGAGACCCTCGCGGGCTCTGACCGCCCCCTCGTCATCAGCTCCGTGATGAGCCACGGCCGGACCGAGGACGACGTACCCGACCCCGCCGCCCGCCCCGACCTGCTCCGCCTCCCGGCCGAGGTCACGGCCCTGACGGCGGCGGCACGGGGCGTCCGTTCGTCGGTCGTCCGGCTGCCGCAGGTGCACGGCGAGGGCGATCACGCCTTCGTCCCCGGCGTCATCGACATCGCCCGCGCGAAGGGCGTCTCCGCTTACCCCGGCGACGGCACGAACGCCTGGGCCGCCGTCCACCGCGACGACGCCGCGCAGCTGTTCCGGCTGGCCCTGGAGAACGCCCCGGCAGGCACGGTCCTGCACGCGGTCGACGACGAGGGCGTCCCCGTACGGGAGATCGCCGAGGTCATCGGCAAGCGGCTGGACCTACCGGTGAAGAGCGTGCCGGTAGAGGAGGCCGGGGCCCACTTCGGCTGGCTGGGCCACTTCTACTCGTCCGACCTGGTGGGCACGAGCACGGTCACCCGGGAGCGGTTCGGCTGGACCCCGACCCGGATCGGCCTGCTCGCCGACCTCGACAACGACTACTACTTCGAGGTCAACCAGCCGTCGTAGCGGACCAGTTGACGAAGGTCGTGAACGCGGCGGGGCCGAGGGTGAGGATCGGTCCCGCCGGGGTCTTGGAGTCGCGGATGGCGAGGGTGAGGGTGGGGGTGTGCGGGGTGGTGGTGCAGGAGGTTTCGGCGATCTCTATGCACTCGCCGCCCTGGTCACTGCTGTAGCTGGACTTCCGCCACTGAGTCTCCGTCGGCATCGCGTTGTTCCCCATAACGTTCCTCCATCACGCGCCGGATAAGCTCCGCCGAATCTCGGATGGAGAGGGCGGCGGCTTGCAGGTGATCGTAACGGAGAGAGCAGTCCTTGACGGTGTCCGGGTTGGCGGTCGGATGCCCGCTGCCGTAGCCCTCGGTGTAGCTGATGGTCGGATCGTTGTCGAAGCGAAAGAGGGTAAACGAGCCCGTGAGCCCTGCGTGCGCCCCCGCCGAGAACGGCAGGATCTGGATGTTGATCCGAGGATTGTTCTCGAATGACAACAGGTGGGCCAGTTGGCCGCGCATGACCTTTGGGCCGCCGATCTCCTGGTACAGCGCAGACTCGCTGAGGATCATCCACGCGACCGGTGGATATTCCTTCTTCAGGATGCGCTGACGCGCCAGTCGTACGGCGGTGCGGTCTTCCAGGTCGGTCTCGTCCATCGTGGCGAGCGTGGCGCTGGCGTAGGCCTCGGTCTGGAAGAGGCCATGCACCATCTGGGTCTGGAAGGTGCAGATCTCAGTCGCCCGCGCCTCCATCTCGGCCACCTGCTGGAACCAGGCGGGGAGTTGACTGCGCAGCACGAGATCGAGCAGCCGGGTCAGCAGCCCACCGGTGTTGAGGGCAGCGTCGACCGCCCTGCTGAACGCCAGCGTGGGGAGCTTCTTGGCCGTCTCGATCTGGCCGATCAGTGACCCGGTGTAGTTGATGATGACGCCGAGTTGGCGTTGGGTGAGGCTGGCCGCCTCTCGGTAGCGGCGGAGTTCATAGCCGTAGTAGTCCAGCGCCGAAGCCCCTGGATCAAGCGTGGCGATGTGCATGCGAAGCCCCCTGTCTCCCGACAATGCCCACGTGTAAACGCGTTGTATTCATGCCATTGCCGAGGGTAGCGACGGGGCGTCAGTCTCGTAGCGTGAACGAACCAATTCCCCCCGCCATGCTGGCCGTTCCCTACCGCCGGCAGTACGTCATGCAGCTCACCGTGGGTGAACACTCGGCCCGGCACATCCGCCGTATCGTCCGCTCGTTCCTCCTGGAGTGGGGCATGCCGGAGCTGTCCGACACCGTCGAACTCGCCATGACGGAGCTGGTCGCCAATGTCGTACGGCATGTTCCGGACCGGCGCTGCGGACTGCTGTTGCTGTGCCAGACGGCCGGCGTACGGGTCGAGGTGAGCGACAGCTCCTCCCAACTCCCGGACCTGCACACCGACTTCGACGCCGAGTCGGAGAACGGGCGCGGGCTCGTGATCCTGGACGCGGTGACGGACAAGTGGGGGGTGACCCGGGCGGCCGGGGGCGGGAAGACGGTGTGGTTCGAGTGTTCGTGAACTCGGGTGGTCAGCTGAGGAGTTCGGAGATCGCCATGCCGGTGTTGACCAGCGCGGGCAGGACGAAGATGCCGCCGACGACGATGTAGCCGCATCCGGCGCCTCGCTGAACGCGGGTCGGCGGTCGCGGCGGGATCAGGGTGTCGCCCACCCTGATCGTCCTGCTCGGCATGAACGCGTGGCGGCCGGTGCGGCGTTGCTTCAGGCCCACCCAGAGGAAGAAGGCCGCGGCCACCGCCGTGAAGGCCGCCAACTGGAGGTGCTCACCCGGCGAGTCGGCGCCCGCGAGCGTCATGACCGCGTACGACATGACTGATCAGCCTTCCTGCGAGTCGGCCGCGAGGTCGGTCGTGTCCTCGGTCGGCGGGGTCTTGACGGTCACGGACGGGTTGATGTCGAGGAAGGTGACGGTCAGGTCGAGCGTCCCGCCGTCAGGGTCGTTCCGCGTGCCGAATGTCTTGCCCCGCACGCGGAACCGCTTGGCGTGGTCGTCGCCGTCGACCCACAGGTCCATGGTCAGGGCGCCGTCGACACCCTGGTTCACGAACTGGTCGACCCGCTCCATGCGGAGGTCCCGGGTCGCCTTGTCCTTGGCGGCGCTCTGGGCCGCGCGCAGGTCGCTGCTGGTGACCGTTCCCCGGTAGTGCAGGGCCTTGGTGCCGTCGACGGTCTCCGTGCCGATCCTGCGCACGTCCTTGGAACCGGCCAGGAACGTGGACTGCACGACCGGGCTCACCTCCATCGAACGGGGCAGCACGCCATAGGAGTTGTTGTTCGACGCGCCTCGCCCCCACACCGCCGGCGCGGCCCTCAGCCAGCTCTTGCCGCCCGACGTCGCCGGGTCGAGGCCGCTGCCGCCGAGGTAGATCGCCTCGTCGACGAACCGGATATCCAGCCCGCCCTTCGTACGCGCACCGGCCAGGGTCATCACCATGGTCATGGCCACCGGTTTCGCCTTCATGGACGCCTCGGCCGTCAGACGCCCCCGCTCGGGCACGGTCCCGGTGACCCGGTAGTGGAGCGAGGTGATGTCCTCGGAGTTCCCCGCGACCTTCGCCACGGCCGCCGAGGGCGTCAGCTCGGCCGAGTCCTCCTTCGCGGAGTCATCCCCGCAGCCGACCGCTCCCCCACTGAGCAGTACGGCGGCGAACGCCACGCCCGTAGCTCTGCGCGGCACGGAGTCACGCATCAGAATCCCCACAATTCCCCCCGGAATCAGGTGTGTTCACCCTGGTCAAGGCTGCGATCTTATGCGGGGACGGTAAGCCGGCGCCAAGCTGAATACCGAGGACACGGGCGAGACCTCGTCCATCAGTACAGGTCCGGAGTCGCTCGTCCCGGTGACTCCCGCCGCCCCCGATGAACGTTTCCCGCACGTTTCGCGTCTCCGTTCACATGCTCCCCGCCGAACACCACACCCTGGTCCGGCCGGCGAACACGGCCCCGCAGCGGAACCAACTCCTCCGCAACTTCCGCGCCCGCCACCGCATACCCCTCCTCGCGACCCTCCCCACGCTCCCTCTGTATGCGATCTGGTGGGCGTTCCTCGCCACCGGCGGAGGCGATCTCGCCGCGCAGGACGCGTGGGCCGACTTCGCGTCGCAGCACGGGAGATCGGCGTACAACCTGTTCTGGTACGGCGGGATGCACACCGCCAACTACAGCCTGATCTCCCCGTACTTGATGGCCGCGGTGGGCGTCCGCACGGTGACCGTTCTCTCGGGGCTCGCGGCGTCCTGGCTGGCGGCGGTCCTCGTCACCCGTACCGGTATCCGTCGGCCTCTCGGCCCTGCCCTGCTCTGCTCGCTCGCCCTGTGGTGCAACGTCGCCTCGGGCCGTACGACCTTCGCCCTCGGTATCGCCCTCGCGTTGGCCGCGTGCGTGCAGCTCACGCGGGAGCGGCGGCTCCTCCTTACGGCGGTCTACGCCGCCCTCGCCACCATGGCCAGCCCTGTCGCGGGGCTGTTCCTGGCCGTCGTAGGGGCCGCGTTTCTTGTTGTGCGGGACTGGTGGCGGGCGGGCGGGTTGATGGTGCCGCCCGCGCTTGTCGTCGGCGTGACGACCGTCTTCTTTCCGTTCACCGGTGAGCAGTTGATGCCGCCGAGTCGTATCTGGCCGCCGGTTCTGCTGGGCCTTGCGGTGGCTGCGCTCGCTCCGCGGGCTTGGCGGGTCGCTCGGTGGAGCGGGGCAGTGTATGCGGCCGGGACTGTGGTGACGTATCTCGTGCCGTCGCCGGTGGGTACGAATGTGGAGCGGTTCGCGGAGTTGTTCGCGCCGGCGGTTTTGCTGGCGGTGCTGTTGGCTGCGCCGCGTGTGCGGTCCGCTGGAGAGGCCGGTTCTTCGCTGCGGGCCGGTGGGGGCTGGTCGCGCAGTTCCCCGCGCCCCTTTGGGGCGCTCTCCCGCTCGGGGCGCAATCTGCTCATCGTCGCCCTCATCTTCTCCGTCTCCTGGGTCGGGAAGAAGACCGTCGACGACCTCCAGGTCTCCACCGTCGTGCCGGCCTGGGCCAGTGACACGCAGCCCGTCGTGCGCGAACTGGAAGGGCTCGGCTCCGGCCGTACCCGGGTCGAGGCCGTCCCGGCCCGGGATCACCGTGAGGCCTCCGAACTCGCCCCGCACATCAATCTCGCCCGGGGCTGGAATCGCCAGCTGGACATGGAACGCGCCCGGCTCTTCTACGACGGGACCTTCTCCGCGGCCACCTATCGGGCGTGGCTCGACCACTGGGCCGTCGGTTTCGTCGTCCTGGCCGAGGCCACCCCGGACGGCTACGCGAAGGACGAGGCGACTCTGGTCCGTTACCGGCGCCCCGCCTGGCTGGAGCCGGTGTGGCGCGACGCCCACTGGCGGGTGTACCAGGTGCGGGACGCCGTCCCCTTGGTGTCGGAGCCGGGGAAGGTCGTGCGGACGACCAGTGCCGATCTCGTCGTCCGGGTCTCCCGGCCGGGGCCGGTGACCGTCCGCGTCGCGTACTCGCCCTGGCTGCGTGCCGACGGGGCCTGCCTCGCCAAGGACGGCGACTTCACCCGGCTGACGGTGCCCGCGGCGGGCGAGTACCGCATCAGCTCCGAATACGGTCGCCCGTCGCCGGCTCCAACTCCGTGCTGATCTCCGCCGGTTGAGGTCGTAGCGAGCGTGCCCTCGGCCCCTGGAAGACGTACGCCAGGCCGAAGCCCGCGGCGACGACCGCCGCGCCGCCCGCCGCGTCCAGGACCCAGTGGTTGCCGGTCGCGACGATCGCGGAGACGGTGAAGAAGGGGTGCAGGAGGCCCAGGGCCTTCATCCACCACTTGGGGGCGAGGGCGAAGATGACGACGCCGCACCACAGGGACCAGCCGAAGTGCAGGGACGGCATCGCCGCGTACTGGTTGGTGAGGGCGGTGAGGGTGCCGTAGTCCGGCTTGGAGAAGTCCTGGACGCCGTGGACCGTGTCGATGATGCCGAGGCCGGGGAGCAGGCGGGGCGGGGCCAGCGGGTAGAGCCAGAAGCCGACCAGGGCGAGCAGGGTGGCGAAGCCCAGCGCCGAGCGGGCCCAGCGGTAGTCGACCGGGCGGCGCCAGTAGAGGACGGCCATGACCGTCAGGGGGACCACGAAGTGGAAGGACTCGTAGTAGAAGTTGAAGAAGTCCTTGAGGAAGTCGACCTTCACGACCCAGTGGTTGATCGCGTGCTCGATGTCGATGTGCAGGAAGCGCTCGATCGAGAGGATCTCGTGGCCGTGGTGTTCCGCCGTGGCCCGGCCGCCCGCGTTCGTGCCGCCGGTCGCCGCGAGGCGGACCTGCTGGTAGGCGGCGTAGGTGACGCGGATCAGGAGGAGTTCGAGGAGGAGGTTCGGGCGGGTCAGGACGCGGCGCAGGAAGGGAAGCAGCGGGACGTGCTTCCAGCGGGTCGGAACCGGCTCGGCGTACTCCGTGGGGATCGGGCGGCGGTAGTACTCGGAGGTGCGGGACAGGAACGGGATCGCGGTCGCGGCGGCGAGCGCCATGAGCAGGACGACGTTGTCACGCAGCGAGTAGAGGGCCGCCATGTTCGGCAGCATCATCTTCGCGGGCAGCGTGACCACGAGGATCACCGCGATCGGCCACACGAAGCGGTCCGAGGCCCGCTTGCCGACCCGGCCGACCACCGCGAGCAGCACCCACAGCAGCTGGTGCTGCCAGGTCGTCGGCGACACGGCGATCGCCGCGCAGCCCGTGATCGCGACCGCGAGCAGCAGCTGCCCGTCACGCGCGTACCGCACGGCCCGGCGCAGGCCCAGGTACGTGACGGCCGCGCCGAGGGCCAGGAACAGGCCGATCTCCAGCGGGCCGGTGAGGCCGAGGCGCAGCAGCGCGCCGTGCAGCGACTGGTTGCCGAGGCCGTCCGCCGCGCCGCCGAGACCGGCGCCGGCCATGTGGTGCACCCAGTAGGTGTACGAGTCGTGCGGCATCGCCGCCCACGCGATCGCCACGCTCGCGGCGAACGTCAGCGCGGAGGTGACGGCGGCCCGGCGCCGGGCGGTGAACCACAGCAGCGGCGCGAACAGCAGCACCGTCGGCTGGAGCGCGGCGGCGAGGCCGATCAGCACGCCGCCGGCCCGCTCGCCGCGCACGGTGAAGCAGCCGAGCAGCACGAGCAGGACCGGGATGACGCTGGTCTGGCCGAGCCAGAGCGTGTTGCGCACCGGCAGCGACAGCATGAGCAGGCTGATCGCGACGGGCGCCGCGAGCAGCGAGGCACGGCGGGTGACGGGCTTGGGCAGGGCGCGGGAGACGACCAGGCCGAGCGCGACGACCAGCAGCAGCGTGCCGAAGGTCCAGCCCCAGCCGAGGGCCTGTTCGGCCGCCCGGGTGAGCGGTTTGAGGACGAGCCCGCCGAAGGGGGTGCCGGTGAACTGCGTCGAGTCGTACAGCGAGCCCTTCACGTGCAGCACGCCGTTCGGTCCGACCCAGGTCTCCAGGTCGGTCAGCCGTTCCCCCTGCGGGGTGCTGAGGACCACGGCCACCTGCCGTACGGCGAGGACCGCGGCGACCAGCCACAGCCCCAGGCGCGCCACGCGCAGCCGTGCCCTGGCCGTCTGGGCGGCACTCGACCCGAATGCTCCCGCGGCTCCCGCCGGTCTCCCGCTGTGCTCCACGTTCGCCACGCCTCGTAGGCCTCCGCCCCGCTCGTCCCACGCGTCACGCGCGCGGTTGTTCCCTCTGGGAACCCTATGAGGTTCGCACCCCCTGCGGGAGAGACGCAGGCAACCCCCTCTTCACCTGACGGCCGCCCCCCTTTTGTCCGGACGACGATAGTCCGCCCCGGGTTGCCTGGGCACAGCAAATAAGCGCCCGCTTCCGACCGGCCCGAGGGCCCGATAGCTTGTGGACATGATCGGTTTACTGATCGTTTCGTTGCGGGGGCCGACGCGGAGATCCATACGGAGATCCATGCGGAGGGCGCTGCGGGGGCGGGCACGCGCGCGCGTGACGGCCGTCGTCCTGGCGCTGTTCGCCCTCCAGCTCGGATCGCTGGTGTCCCCGGCCTGGGCATGCGGCTGCGGCGCCCTGGTGCCGAGCGGATCGCGGCAGGTCGCCGTGGGGCGTGAGGCGTCCGTGGTGCGCTGGGACGGTCGCCAGGAGCAGATCGTGATGCGGCTCACCGTCTCCGGGGACGCGCGGCGGGCCGCGTGGATCATGCCGGTGCCGCACCGGGCGACGGCCACGCTCGCCGACCCCGCGCTCTTCGACGCGCTGAACACGCTCACCGCGCCCGTGCACCGCGCCCGCCATCACTTCTGGCCCCAGGACGGCGACTGGCCGCTCGTCTCCGGCGCCCCCGGCGGCCGCCCCCCGCCCGGCGCCGCGACAGCCCCCGGAGTGGGCGTGATCGGCC
>NZ_JBXVPZ010000233.1:0-15037 GCF_057961495.1 Streptomyces sp. P5F9
GACGACTTCTGGGGGCGGTTCGAGGGGGTTGCCGATGCGGTGAAGTTCCGGGAGGAGCGGGCCGCGAAGCAGATGGGGACGCTTGGCGGAGGAAATCACTTTTGTGAGGTGTGTGTGGATTCGGACGGTTCGGTGTGGCTCATGCTCCACTCCGGCTCCCGGAACATCGGCAAGGAACTGGCCGAGCACCACATCGGCACGGCCCAGAAACTCCCGCACAACCAGGGCCTGGTCGACCGTGACCTCGCCGTCTTCATCGCGGACACCCCGCAGATGGCGGCGTACCGCAACGACCTGTTCTGGGCGCAGGAGTACGCGAAGTACAACCGCACGATCATGATGGCGCTCCTGAAGGACGTGATCCGCAAGGAGTTCAAGAAGGCGAAGCCGGCCTTCGAGCAGGAGATCTCATGCCATCACAACTACGTGAGCGAGGAGCGGTACGAGGGCGTCGACCTGCTGGTCACCCGTAAGGGGGCGATCCGCGCCGGCTCCGGCGAGTACGGGATCATCCCGGGCTCGATGGGCACCGGCTCGTACATCGTGAAGGGCCTCGGCAACGAGAAGTCCTTCAACTCCGCGTCGCACGGCGCCGGTCGGCGCATGAGCCGTAACGCGGCCAAGCGTCGCTTCTCGACGAAGGACCTGGAGGAGCAGACACGGGGTGTGGAGTGCCGTAAGGACTCCGGCGTCGTGGACGAGATCCCGGGCGCGTACAAGCCGATCGAGCAGGTCATCGATCAGCAGCGGGACCTCGTCGAGGTCGTGGCGAAGCTGAAGCAGGTCGTCTGCGTGAAGGGTTGAGTCAATTGTTCTGAGCTCTCTCTGAGATCGCTGTGAATTCACGTCTCATTGCTGTGGATTCCGGCCGCCGGCGCACGTCAAATGCGTGCTCCATTTACACGCTCCATCGGCGAAAGCATTGCTTGCGCCCGCCCCTTATTGCTGGCCTCGAATTTCGCTGTGATGCTGCCCGGGTCTTGGCCCGACCCCACCCGCAGCGTCTCGGAGGACAGCACATGATGGAGCGACACCGGAATCAGAGTGAGTTGAGCCGGCGGACCGTGGTGGCCGCCGGGGCGGTCACCGCTCTCGCGGCGACCGCCCTCGGCGGTGCCACGTCCGCGCAGGCCGCCACGAAGGCCACCGGCGGGCTGAAGGTCGGTGCCGGCAAGGCCGCGTTCACGCCCGGTGCCTCGCTGTTGCCGCTGGACAACTTCACCTCCGTGCACGACGACCTCAACGTCCGTGTCCTGCTCGTGGAGTCCGGCTCCCGCCGTATCGCGCTGGCCGTGCTGGATCTGACCTCGATCAGCGCGGAGGCGATCGCGCTGATGCGGGACGCCATCACCGCGGCCTCGGGCGTGACCGCCGCGAACATCATGGTCACCGTCACGCACTGCTTCTCCGCGCCGCATGTGCAGGCGAGTTCGTCCTCGGCCGGGGCCGCCGCGTACGTACAGAACATCGTCGCCGCCACCAAGTCCGCCGTCGCCGACGCCGTCAAGAACCTGCAGGACGCCGAGGTCGGCTACGGCTCCGGCCGAGTTGACGTCAACGTGAACCGCAACGTCCTCACCGCCGACGGCTATTGGCTCGGTGTGAACGAGCAACTGCCCTCGGACAAGGGCGTGTACGTCGCCCGCTTCAACGACCTCGACGGCAACCCGATCGCCGTCCTGGCCAACTACAACGTGCAGTCGTGCGTGATGCAGGACTCGGTCATGGCCGACGGCACCCTGCCGATCACCGCCGACCTGGCCGGCGCGGCCGTGGCGCACGTCGAGACGCAGTACCCCGGTGCCGTCGGCTTCTGGCTGGTGGGCGCGTGCGGTGACCAGTTCCCGGCGTACCGCTCGAAGCGGTACACGATCGACAAGGACAAGGGCTGGACCTACGGCGTCGATCTGCACGACGCCGGATTCGCGCTGCTGACCGCACAGGGCGAGCGCCTCGGGAACGAGATCGTGCGGGTGGCGCGGGGGATCGGCAAGTACGAGAGCGGTAAGCAGGTCGTGGTGCGGCTCGTCACCGACGACATCACCACCACCCAGGTCACCGGCCCGCAGGCCGGCGCGCCCACCAAGACCGTCACCTTCACCCCCACCGGCACCGTCCAGGTGCCGCTCTGGGTCTTCCAGGTCGGCAAGGGCGTCTTCGCCGGTGTGGAACCGGAGTTGTCCACCACGACCGCGAACGCGATCCGTGAGAACTCGTCCTTCTCCAGCACGTTCGTCATGTCGATGTTCGAGGGCGGCGCCAAGAACATGCCCGACACATGGAATTTCGACCACGTCACCTATGAGGCGGTCGACGGCTTCTACATCAAGGGCACCGCGGAGAAGGCGGCCGATCGCATCGGGCGCATTGTCAATTCCCTGAACTGAGGCAGGGGAACCGGCGGGGAAAACCTACTTGTTCGGGGCGTGCATCACCGCGTAGATCATCACGAACGCGACGAGGTGGATGCCGAAGAGGAAGTAGCCGAGGAAGTACCAGACCTTGCGCTCGTTCCTGGTCTCCTCGGCCAACCGGCGCTTGTCCAGGGCCTCTTGGGAGTTGTCCGGGCCGACTGGACTGCCTGGGTCGTCTTCTTGGTCGGGCATCACAGCTCCCGGTGGACCTTGGTGTTGGAGGCCTGGGCGCGGGGGCGGACGACGAGGAGGTCGATGTTGACGTGGCTGGGGCGGGTGACCGCCCAGGTGATGGTGTCGGCCACGTCGTCCGCCGTGAGGGGCTCGGCGACGCCCGCGTAGACCTTCGCCGCCTTCTCCGCGTCGCCGCCGAAGCGGGTCAGCGCGAACTCGTCCGTCTTGACCATGCCGGGCGCGACCTCGATGACCCGCACCGGGGTGCCGACGATCTCCAGCCGCAGCGTCTCGGCGAGGACGTGGGCGCCGTGCTTGGCGGCGACATACCCCGCGCCGCCCTCGTACGTGCCGTGTCCGGCCGTGGAGGAGACGACCACGACCGTGCCGTCGCCGCTCGCGGTGAGGGCGGGGAGCAGGGCCTGGGTGATGTTCAGGGTGCCGAGGACGTTCGTCTCGTACATCGTGCGCCAGTCGGCGGGGTCGCCGGTCGCGACCGGGTCGGCGCCGAGCGCGCCGCCCGCGTTGTTGATCAGGACGCCGATCGTCTTGAAGGCGCTCGCGAACTCGTCCACAGCACCGCGGTCGGTGACGTCCAGGGCGTACGCCGTGGCCTGGCCGCCGTTCGCGTCGATCTCCTCGGCGAGCGCCTCGATACGGTCCTTGCGGCGGGCGGTGAGGACGACGCGGTAACCGGCCGAGGCGAGCTGCCGGGCCGTGGCGGCGCCGATTCCACCGCTCGCCCCGGTGACGACCGCGATGCGGGAGGCGGCGGAAGGTGCGGCGGTGGCCATGGGCTGCTCCTCGGGACGGATCTGACGAGATCGTATGGACGAGATCGTGTGTACGACTCCGTCCAGGATAGGGGGCCGGTTCCGGGGGGCCGGGTCAGTTCCCCCTGGGCGCCCACATGATCACGGCCATCCCGGCCAGGCAGATCAGGGCGCCGGTGATGTCCCAGCGGTCGGGGCGGTAGCCGTCCGCGACCGCGCCCCAGGCCAGTGAACCGGCGACGAAGATCCCGCCGTAGGCCGCGAGGATGCGGCCGAAGTGGGCGTCGGGCTGGAAGGTGGCGACGAAGCCGTAGACGCCGAGGGCCATGATCCCGCCGCCGATCCAGAGCCAGCCGCGGTGTTCGCGCACCCCCTGCCAGACCAGCCAGGCGCCGCCGATCTCGAAGACGGCGGCGACGACGAAGAGGCCTGCGGAGCGGAGGACGAGCATGGCCGCCATCACATCACGCGCGCTGTCACCTGATGGAGGGCGCCTGTCGCACGCTCCGCGTGGGATACATCCGTACGACCACGGTGGCGTGGTGCAGGGCGCGGCGTACTGAGGAGCGGATGGCATGCGGGTACTACGGGTACTACGGACTCTCGCTGTAGGGGGTGCCGCGCTGGCGGCGATGGGCGCGGCCCCGGGGCTCCCGGGTCACCCGGACATCCCCGGCCCGGAGGCGGATCTCGCCTACCACGGCTCCGCCACCATGACCGGCGGCCGGGTCGACGTCCGGTTCACCCCGCGCAACCACGGTCCGGCCGCGGTGCCCGACGCGACCGTACGGCTGCGCTGGTCGAAGCCGCTCGCGGACGCGCAGACGCTGCCGGAGGGGTGTGCGCGGTCCGGGGAGCGGGTGGTGGTGTGCCGGACGGGAGCGCTGGCCGCGGACGCGGTGGGCGAGCGGATCGAGGTGCGGGTACGGCTGCGGGACGCGTCCTCCGAGGTGCTGCTGGAGCTGGACACGGTGTGGGGCGGGGGCGCGGTGGACGGGAACCGGGCCAACGACCAGCAGCGGGTGCTCGTCCTGGACACCGGTGACACCTACTACTTCTGAGCCACACCCGTAGGACCGAGGAGCCACGTCCGCGAGCGCGTCGTACGATCTCGATCTCCGCACGGCATGTACGGGGCGTGCGGACGGCACAGGCGACGAGGGGTACGACATGTCCGGGAACGCGCGGACGCGGCTGCTGGACGAGTTGTCCTCCGTGTCGCGCCGGTACATGGCGTCGTACGCCCTGTTCAACCAGGCCGTCGCCGACCGGCTCGGGCTGCACCCCACCGATCTGCAGTGTCTGAACCTGCTCACGTTGGAGGCCGGGCCCGTGACCACGGGCCGGGTCGCCGAGCTGACCGGGCTGACGACAGGGTCGGCCACGCGGCTCGTGGACCGGCTGGAGCGGGCGGGGTACGTCGTCCGGGAGCGGGACGCGGAGGACCGGCGGCGGGTGCTGGTGGCGACCGTGCCGGAGAAGATCACCGAGTTCGGGCGCATGTGGAACCGGCTCGGCGGCGGCTGGTTCACCCTCTTCGACGAGCTGGGCGACGCCGAACTCGCCGTGATCGTCGGCCACATGAGGCGGACGGTGGAGTTCAGCGGCCGGCAGATCGCGCGGCTGCGCGCGGGCGAGGTGTAGCGCCGGCGGCGCCGAAAACCCGTTGAGCGGCGCCGTCGTGCGCCGTTATCGTCCTGCCGAATCCAGTCGTCTGGGCGAGGACGTGCCGTTGTACACCGTGTGAGACCCCCCGAGTGCTGATCTGTCGCGCGTCGCGCCTGTGCGCCGCGCCCCTTTCTGCTGCGGACTTCTCACTGGAACCGGTGTACTTCTGTGCTCGCGACCTGGTTTGTCATGCCCACCTGCCTTCCGCTCGTCCTCCGCCGTTGCCACGCGTGCGCGTCCGAACGCTTCCGGGCGAACGGCAAGTTCCGCGTCAACGCCCACCACAAGCTCATCGACGCCTGGCTCCTCGCGCTCTGCGCCGGCTGCGGGGACACCACGAAACTCACGGTCCTGGAGCGGGCGAACGTGCGCTCCGTACGACCCGGCCTGCTGGACCGGCTGCACGCCAACGACCCTTCCCTGGCAGCCGAGTTGCTCCAGGATCCGGTGCTACGGCGCCGTAACCGCGTCGCCCTCGACTGGGACGGCGCCTGGCGTCTCGACACCGGCGGAACGGACTGCCCGGACCGCGAGGTGATCGACGTGTCGGTGCGCTTCGCGGCGCGGATACCGGTCCGGCCGGTGCGGCTGATCGCCGAGGGGTGCGGTCTGTCGCGGGCCGAGGTCGGGAGGCTGATCGCGGAGGGGAGTCTCGTGTCGGCGATCCGGCTGGACGCCCGAGTCACCGGCGACTTCACCTTCACGCTCAAGCGCTGAGCGCTTCCCGGGAGCGGGGCCGGGGCCTGTCCGGCGGGATCGGATCTTCGGATCCGCCGGACAGGCCCCGAGAGACCCCTAGGGGGAGGCTCCACCTCGCGTCTCCACCCGGAAATCCACCCGTGGGTCCGGGAGCTTTCCCGGCTTCGGCGGGAGAGTCGGACTCAGGAAAACGCGAGGCGGGGACACCGCCGGAGGCCGAGGAGTGCGACGTCATGACGGACATGGAGCAGGCGCTGACGATCAGCGGGGGCATCTTCGCGGTGATGATGCTGACGCAGTACGGGCGCCGGAAGTACGACCTGCACAAGGTGCTGATGCCGATCGGCACGGTGTCGGCGGTCGGCTACTTCTATCTGAAGGGGATGCCCACCCAGCACGTCGACGTGGTCGTCTATCTGGTGGGCGCCGCGATCGGACTGGCCTGCGGTGTCGTCGCCACGTTCACGACCGGCGTGGAGCGTGACCCGGCCTCGGGCCACGTGCACACCCGGTGCGGCGCGGGGTTCGTGGCGATCTGGACGGCGGTGGTCGCGCTGCGCGTCGCCTTCATCTACGCCGCCGAGCACAACACCTGGTTCCGCGACCACCTCGGCACGTTCATGGCCGAGCACCAGATAGTCCAGGACGCCATCGCCCCGTTCTTCGTCATCATGGCGCTGGCCATGGTCCTCACCCGGGTGTTCCTGCTGCTGGCCCGTGTGCGGTTCCTGGCGCCGGCGGGGGCGGCCCTCACCCAGGGGTCTTCACCAGTCCGTGGATGAACGCGTACTTCACGGCATGCGCCCGGTCCCGCAGATGCGCCTTGGAGAAGAGGTTGTTGATATGCGTCTTCACCGTGGCCTCGCTCACCACCAGCCGCTCCGCGATACCCCGGTTGGTCAGGCCCTCGCCGATCAGCGTGAGCACCTCGACCTCCCGGGGTGTGAGATCCGGGGCGAGTCCGGCGCCCGGCCGTTCGACGGGGGCACCGCCCCGCGCGGCGGCGGCGACGAGCCGGTCCCGTACGGCGGGGTCGAGCACGGACTGCCCGGCCGCCGCGACCCGCACCGCTCGGGTGATGTCCTGCCGGCCGGACTCCTTGGTGAGGTAGCCGCGGGCACCGGCGCCGAGCGCGGCGAGGATGTACTCCTCGTCGGCGAAGGTGGTCAGCACGACGACCGCGACCTGCGGGAAGCGCTCGGTGAGCAGCCGGGTGGCCTCGACCCCGTCCATCCGCGGCATGTTGAGATCCATCAGGATCACGTCCGGGGAGTGCTCCTCGGCGGCCAGCACGGCTTCCCCGCCGTCCTTCGCCGTCGCCACGACCTCCACACCGGGCTGCAGATCCAGTACGGTCGCCAGCGCCTCGCGGACGGCGGTCTGGTCGTCGGCCACGACCACCCGTACGACGGCCTGCCGGTCACCCTGCCCCTGCTGCTCGTCGCTCATCCCGGGATCACCACGCGCACTCGCCATCCTCCTGCGTCGTCGCCGTCCACGATCGGCCCGGCCGTGACCGTGCCGCCCACCAGGTCGAGGCGCTCGCGCATCCCGACCAGGCCCATCCCGCTCCCCGCACCGGCCAGGGGCCGCGAGCCTTCCGGGGGCGCGGAGTTGACCGCCTCGAAGACGGTCTCCTCCGGGAGGTGCTCCCGTCGCTCCACATACTCCAGGCGCATGCGGACCGGGGCACCGGGCGCGTACTTGTGCGCGTTGGTCAGCGCCTCCTGTGCGCAGCGCACGATCACCTGGGCGAGGCGGACGGGCAGTTCACGCCGCGGCCCGTCGACGGTCAGCGTACCGGCGTCGGACACGGAGCCGAGCATGGACCGCAAGGTCTCCACCAGCGGCAGCGCGTCCTCGCGCAGGTCCCCGACCGTGCGCTGCACCTCGGTCAGCCCCGACCGCACCAGGCTCTGCGCGCGCTGGGCCGCCTGCCGGGCCCGTTCGACGTCACCGGACTCCAACAGGGCGTCGGTGACCTCCAGTTGCATGTTCACCCCGGCCAGCGAGTGGGCCAGCACGTCGTGCACGTCCCGGGCGATCCGGGCCCGCTCGGCGAGCGCCTCGGCCCGCGCCTCCGCCCGCGAGGCCAGCTCCGCCTGCTCGGCGGCGGCCCGCGCGGAGCGCAACGCGGCGATGTGGGCGCGGTTGGAGAGTCCGACCAGCACGCTGACGCCGGTGAAGGCGCCCACGATCCAGGAGGTGCCGTGGTTGCCCCACGGCAGGAGCAGCACACCCGCGCACAGGGCGCTGGTGCCCGCCGCGAAGGGCAGCGAGCGGCGGCTGTCGAGGCGGTATCCGGCGTGGCCGGTGGCGAAGTACGCGAACAGGGCCGACGCCCCGGAGCGGTCCAGTCCCATCAGCGCGGCGGCCCCGGCCGACCAGACACACAGCACCGCGAACTGCGGCCCCGGCGCCAGCCGCCCCTCCGGGATCAGCCGCGTGCACGTCATCAGCGAGACCAGGACCAGCAGACACAGCACGGCGAGCCCGGTCCCGGAGAACCCGATGGGCCGGACCGCGACCGCGCCGACGACGATGGCGGCGACGGTGCCGAAGACCTGGATGGAGTTGTTGTCCGCCGCGAACCACCGAATAGCGCGCTGAGTCCGGTTCACCGGGGGCTCTCTTCCCACTCTTCCCGCTGTCGCTGTGACGGTCGCTGTTCCGGGGACTGCGACTGCCGCCGTCGTCCGACCGCTGCGAAAGCTACCAGCGTGCGGGTGTGCCCGTCGGCGCCCAGTGACCATGCTCCGCCGGCGCTGCCCGCCTCGGCCGGTTCGATGTCGCCGATGGTGACGTCGTAGATGCAGGTACAGGCAAATGCGGGTGAGGAGCCCCTCGCCGGTCAACCGGACAACGCGGCGCGTCGGTCACTGCACGCCCTGCGCGTACGCCGTCGGTGTCACCCCGACCGTCGCCGTGAAGTCCCGGACCAGGTGGGCCTGGTCGGCGTAGCCGAGGTCGGCGGCCAGCCCGGCCCAGTCCACGGGCTCCTCGGCTCCCGCGCGCTCCAGGGCCTCGTGGATGCGGTAGCGCAGGATGACCCACTTGGGGCCGACGCCGACGTACGCGGCGAAGAGGCGTTGCAGCAGCCGTACGGACAGGCCTTCCGACCGGGCGAAGTCGGTCACGCGGCGGATCGTGCGGTCGGTGCGGATGCGGTCGACCAGGGCGGTCGCGAGGTCGGCCTGCGGGTCGGGCCGGGGGTCGAGGGTGAGCAGGAAGGCGTCGAGCGCGGCGACGCGGGCGGTCTCGTCGGGCGGGTCGAGGACCGTGGCGGGGTCGATGTCCGGGAACACGTCGGGTTGCCGGACCCGCTGCCCGGTCCACTCCGACACCGGGCGGTCCGGGGCGACGGTGCGGAAGGCGCCGGGCCGGAACTTGATGCCGCAGACGCGTCCCCGCCCCTCCAGCTTCTGCGCGAAGAGGCCGTCCGGGATGCCCGCGATCTCGACGAAGGCGTCCTCGCCGGCCAGCCGCTGGAAGACGATGTGCACGGCCGGGTGCGGGACGACGTGGGAGACGTAGGGCTCGGTCAGGTCCCAGTCGATCAGCCAGTAGTGCTCGATGTACGGGCGGAGGGGCTCGGCGGGTTCGGGGCGGCGGAAGTGCACGCGGGCGAGGAGCTCGGCGGGGTCGACGATTCCTCGGGTGTCGCGGTGCGGGACGGCCATGTACGGATCGTAGAACCGCCCACTGACAGTGCGCGGAATATGTGTGAGGGGGTGGCCGTTGGAGGGTATAGTTGAATAATCAACAACCTGGAGGGTGAACGACCATGCAGTTCGGGATCTTCAGCGTCGGCGACGTCACACCGGACCCGACCACCGGACGGACGCCGACCGAGCGTGAGCGCATCAAGGCCATGGTCGCCATCGCGCTGAAGGCCGAGGAGGTCGGGCTCGACGTCTTCGCGACCGGTGAGCACCACAACCCGCCGTTCGTGCCCTCGTCGCCCACCACGATGCTCGGCTTCATCGCGGCGCGGACCGAGAAGCTGGTCCTCTCCACCTCCACCACCCTCATCACCACCAACGACCCGGTGAAGATCGCGGAGGACTTCGCGATGCTCCAGCACCTGGCCGACGGCCGGGTCGACCTGATGATGGGCCGCGGCAACACCGGCCCGGTCTACCCCTGGTTCGGCCAGGACATCCGCCAGGGCATCAACCTCGCCATCGAGAACTACGCCCTGCTGCGCCGTCTGTGGCGCGAGGACGTCGTGAACTGGGAGGGCAAGTTCCGCTCCCCGCTCCAGGGCTTCACGTCGACGCCGCGTCCGCTGGACGACGTACCGCCGTTCGTCTGGCACGGCTCGATCCGCAGCCCCGAGATCGCCGAGCAGGCCGCCTTCTACGGCGACGGCTTCTTCCACAACAACATTTTCTGGCCGGCCGACCACACCAAGCGGATGGTCGAGCTGTACCGCGAGCGGTACGCGCACTACGGCCACGGCACACCGGAGCAGGCGATCGTCGGGCTCGGCGGCCAGGTCTTCATGCGGCGCAACTCCCAGGACGCGGTGCGCGAGTTCCGCCCTTACTTCGACAACGCCCCGGTCTACGGCCACGGGCCCTCCCTGGAGGACTTCACCGACCAGACCCCGCTGACCGTCGGCTCCCCGCAGGAGGTCATCGAGAAGACCCTCGCGTTCCGGGACTACGCCGGTGACTACCAGCGCCAGCTGTTCCTGCTGGACCACGCCGGGCTCCCGCTCAAGACGGTCCTGGAGCAGCTCGACCTGCTGGGCGAGGAGGTCGTACCGGTCCTGCGCAAGGAGTTCGCGGCGAATCGCCCGGCGGACGTGCCGGAGGCGCCGACGCACGAGTCGCTGCGCGCGGCCGTATCGGAAAAGGCTTCGGAAGAGGTGACCGTCGCATGAAGCTCGTAGTCGTCTCGGCGGGGCTGAGTGTTCCGTCGTCCACGAGGCTGCTGGCCGACCGGCTGGCAGCGGCGGTGGACCGGCGGAGCCCCGTCGACATACAGGTCGTGGAACTGCGCGACCTCGCGGTCGAGATCGCCCACAACCTCACCAACGGCTTCCCCGGCAAGAAGCTGGCGGCCGCTCTCGACGCGGTGACGCAGGCGGACGGCCTGATCGCCGTCACGCCAGTGTTCTCGGCGTCGTACAGCGGACTGTTCAAGTCCTTCTTCGACGTGCTGGAGAAGGACGCGCTGACCGGAAAGCCGGTACTCATCGCGGCGACGGGCGGCAGCGCCCGCCACTCCCTGGTACTGGAACACGCCCTCCGCCCGCTCTTCGCCTACCTGCGGGCCGTGGTCGTCCCGACCGGGGTGTACGCCGCCTCGGAGGACTGGGGCGCGGAGGGCCTGCCGGAGCGCATCGAACGGGCGGCGGGGGAGCTGGCGGCCCTGATGACGGGGCTGTCCGCAGCGCGCCCGGCGACCAAGCAGGCGGTCGTACCGTTCACGGACCAACTAGCGGCACTGAACATCAGCCCGTCCGGCGTTTGAGGACGAGGCCCCTTCAGGGCCGATGGGGGTCTGGGGGCACAGCCCCCAGGGGCGCCGGCCACACCCGACCGTGAGAAGACGGTAGGAGCAAGCCCCGGGTTGCGCCCACCTCGGTGAGAGCCAGGTAAAAAGGGTGATCGTAGACCTGCCCCCACCGGTCAACCGCCGGAGGCCTTGGCACACTGGGTGACGTGCCCCAGACTGTGCTGCTCGCCGAAGACGACCGTGCCATCCGTCATGCCCTGGAGCGGGCCCTGACCCTGGAGGGCTACCAGGTGACCGCGGTCGCCGACGGTGTCGAGGCGCTCGCGCAGGCCCACCGCACCCCACCGGACGTGCTGCTCCTCGACGTGATGATGCCCGGCATCGATGGCCTCCAGGTCTGCCGGGTGCTGCGCGCCGAGGGCGACCGCACCCCGATCCTGATGCTGACCGCGCTGGTCGAGACGGCCGACCGCATTGCCGGCCTGGACGCGGGCGCCGACGACTACGTGGTGAAGCCCTTCGACGTGGAGGAGGTCTTCGCAAGGCTGCGAGCCCTGCTCCGCCGCACCAGCCCGGTCCCGGCGAATGGCGTCCCCGGCACGTCGTCCGCCACCTCCGGCGCCTCCGTCGACGTACTTCGGGAGGGCCCCCAGTCGACGGCGTCGCCCGCCGACAGACAGATCACCGCGGCCGGCCTCCGCATGGACCTCCAGGCCCGCCGCGTCTGGCGCGGCGGGCGTGAACTGGAGCTGACCCGGACCGAGTTCGAGCTCCTCGAACTGCTCGTGCGCAACGCGGGCATCGTCCTGGACCACTCCACGATCTACGACCGCATCTGGGGCTACGACTTCGGCCCCGGCTCCAAGAACCTCGCCGTCTACGTCGGCTACCTGCGCCGCAAGCTCGACGAGCCCGGCGCGCCGCAGCTGATCCACACGGTGCGTGGCGTGGGTTACGTGCTGCGGGAGGACTGAGTGGGCCGCCTGCGGCGGTTCGTGGCCACCAGGCGACCCAGACTGGTTTCACTCCGCACCACCTTCGTGCTGTCCTTCGCGGCGGTGACCGCTGCGGTCACGCTGCTCGTCGGCGTGCTGTCGTACGGCGCGGCGGCCCGGCTGGTCCGGGTCGACCAGGAGTCCGTGTTCGACCAGGTCGTCCAGGATCTGCAGGACGAGGTGCGGACGCACCAGATGACGACCGAGGACTTCTCCTCGTCCGCGCCCGGTCACGACATCGTGCGGCCGGCACGGACGGATGTGCAGGTGCTCGGGCGGGACGGCGGGGTCCTCGACAGCGGCAGCCCGGCGCTGCCCGTGACCGGCGACGACCGGGCGATCGCGGGCGAGCGGGTGGCCGGGAAGACGGTGGAGCACAAGGACGTCGCCGTCGCCGAGGACGTGTACCGCATCGCGACCGTCTCGCTCGGCGCCGGGCGGGGCGCGGTGCAGGTGGCGCAGGAGTTCAGCGACACGGAGGATCTGCTGCGGGCGTTGCAGCAGCGGACGTTCGTGCTGATGGCGGCCGTGGTGGTGCTGGCCGGGCTGTGCGGCTGGTGGCTGGCGCGGCGCATCACCCGGCGCCTCATCATCCTCACCGCGGCGGCCGAGGACGTGGCCCGCACGCGTCGGCTCGGCGTCCAGGTCCCGGTGACCGGCTATGACGAGGTGGGCCGCCTGGGCAGGGCCTTCGACCGGATGCTCGGGCGCCTCGCGCAGTCGGAGGAGGACCAGCGCCGCCTGATCCAGGACGCGGGCCACGAACTCCGCACCCCGCTCACGTCGTTGCGCACGAACATCTCCCTGCTGCGGCGGATCGACGAGTTGCCGCCCGCCACGCGCGAGGAACTGGTCGCCGACCTCTCGCAGGAGGCTCGCGAACTCACCGACCTGGTCAACGAGTTGGTGGACCTGGCGGCGGGCCAGTCCGACACCGAACCGCCCCAGCAGGTCGACCTCGCCGACATCGCGGAGGACGTGGCGGGCCTCGCCCGGCGCCGCACCGGCCGGGACATCACCGTCCGGGCGAGCGGCGACACCACGACCGACGGCCGCCCCGGCATGCTCCAGCGCGCGATCTCCAACCTCGTCGAGAACGCGGCCAAGTTCGACCGGGCGGGCCAGACCCCGATCGAGATCTCGGTCTCGGGCCCGGCCCGCCCGGGTACGGTGCGCGTCGAGGTCCTCGACCGGGGCCCCGGAGTCTCCGAAACCGACCTCTTCCGCATCTTCGACCGCTTCTACCGCGCGGCCGACGCCCGTTCCCTCCCCGGCTCGGGCCTCGGCCTCTCGATCGTCCGCGAGGTGGCCCTGGCCCACGGGGGAGCGCCGTTCGCGCTGCGGCGGGAGGGCGGCGGGGCGGTGATCGGGTTCACGGTGGGCGGTGTGACCGGGCCGGGAACCGGGCCACGCGGCCGGGGCTGAGGAACTGACGGGCTCGGGGCGGGAGTTGATCAGCCGCCGGGTCAGCCGTTGGAGGCCGTGCGCCCGAAGCAGCGCTCCAGTTCGTTCAGGTCGTAGAACTTGCTGCCCTTCGAGACGGGACGGCAGCCGGCCTTGAAGGCGGTCTCCTTCTCGTTGTAGAGCATGCGGACGAGGTAGGTGTCGCCCTTGCGGAACACGTCCCACTGGATGTTGGAGCCGAGGGGCGCGACGGCCGCGCCCCGCCACGGGTTGCTGCCGTAGGTGTACGGCTTGGCGGTGGTGACGCCCTTCGTGCTGCCGGGCAGGCCCATCAGCGCGGCCAGCGGGATGATCTCCTCGGCGTGGGTGAAGCGGAGTTCGGCGCCCAGGCCGCTCGTGCCGTCGCGCTTGGCCTCGGCCTTCTTGAAGAAGTCGTCGAGCAGGACGCCCGCCATCTTGTACGTGATGTCGCTGTCCGCGAAGCCCGGCCCCTTCTCGTAGAAGTCCTCGGCGTCGGAGATGTACCCGAACCAGTCGGCGTCGCGCGCCGAGATGTACCGGTCCATGCCCCAGCCCTTGCCGCCAGGGCTCTCCTCGCTCATCGCGGGGGCGATGGCGTACAGGTTGTAGACGGCGGTGGCGGCCTCGACGTCCGTGCCGATCGACGCGAACTCGCCCGCCGTGATCCGATCCACGAACGCGGGCTTGAAGAGCTTCTTCAGTACGGAGCGTGCGGCACGGTGGGTGGCCGGCTGGTCGGTGATGGACTTCAGGGTGGCCGCGAGGCGCTTGTCGTTGGCGATGTAGTCGCGGTAGGCGGCCCCGCCGTCGGCCTTGTGGAAGTAGAGGAGGTCCTTGTCGGTACGGGTCGCGCCGATGAGGGGGGTCAGGCCGGGGTCGGTCTGGGCGAGGGCGGCGCCGTAGAGGTTGGCGCTGTCGACGGCACGGCTCTGACCCGAACTGACGACGTCGATGGGCTCCTTGCTCTTCGCGATCGACGCGAAGAGGGTCGGCAGCCGCTGCTCCATCCGTACGGCGGTGTCGTGGATCTCCTCCTTGCCGCGCGCGCTGAGGTTCCCGTAGCCGACGGTGCTCATGGCGGCTTCGAGGGCCTGCGCCTTCGGCCCGAACTCCCGTCCCTTGGCGGTGAGTTGGCCCTCGGCCCGCGCCTTGTCCAGGAGCGCGAGGATCAGGTCGCCGTCCGAACTGTCGGTCGCGGAACGGGACCCGTGCCGCGACACGTTCTCGGTGAAGACGGGGGTGAAGCCGGCCGGGACCTTCTGGTACGAGCGGGGGTTCTGCTCCGGCTGGTACACGGCCTTAGTGCCGTAGCTGTCGGTGTGGGCGTCGTCGCTGCTGCCGTTGCCGGGGGCGGCCTGGGCGGCGAAGGGGGTGGCCAGCAGTGCGGTCATGCCGAGGACCAGGGCGGGGGTGACACGTCTCA